>JALFIM010000077.1 GCA_022775985.1 Prevotella sp. | reverse complement strand
GTCCATGGTCACGGGGCTCACGCCTGTCACGAACACACGCTTCAGCGAAGTCTCCGTAGCGGTTTTCACTGCGTCGAAGAACAGGCGCAGATAGCCCTCGCCATGCGTCTGCTGGCGGTACGTGAGCATGTGCTGCGGCTCGGCGAGTATCTTGTTGGTGAAGTGGTCGTACTCATCGATGAAGAGATAGGCATACTGACCAGCGTCCGTACACTCGCGGCAGATGGCAATCAATTGGTCTATACATCCCTTGCATGCCATTACTCTTTCGGTTGCACCTTCAAGCAAATATTTCTTGTAGCGTGTGCAGAAACCATAGAACTCTATCGCACATGTAGAGTCGAGCCCGCGCTGGTAGTCGTCAAGTCCTGCCGCCACGACGGAGAAGTTGAGGCGCAGGATGAGGTAGCTGCCCTGCTCGGGCGTGGGATGGCTGCCTATATACAACTTTCCGAACAGCTCCTCAAAGCGGTCTTTCTTGTTTATGTCGTAGTAGTTCTGGAGCATGGAGAGGGTGAGGCTCTTGCCGAAGCGGCGGGGACGATTGAAGAAGAAAAACATATTGGCAGCCTCCACATCTTCGATAAACGGTGTCTTGTCTACATAGTAGCAGTCGTCCTTTATCACATCCTCGAAATTCATCATTCCATAAGGTATGCGTTTGCGGTAAGGTCTGTTTCGGCGTGTAAGCATATATGTCTTTGTATTTTTGTTGAATGCAATGGCAAAGTTACGACTTTTTGTCTTTGCCAAGCCAAAATTACGTATATAATTTTCTATCCTAATATTAAGCTCGCACCTTATACTACTTTTGCATTCTTCATTTTCAGAAAGCTATATGAGCCTTTTCCTTGAACGCATGCCATGTATATCGAGGAACATTGATTATAGCCTTGCAGTCGAATTCATGCAGAATGATACGAGAATCGGTGTTGTCATGAAAATGATACTTACGAACGACATTTAAACAGGCCTTGCGTCCATTAATATATGGCAGCATTGTATAAACATCACCATCTACTCTAAATACGATGGAAAATACGTTTCAGCGTGAAGTACGTCTCTTCCTCGGCGCGGAACAGGAGCCACCCGACGACCGTGGGGATGTGCTTGCCGCGAAACGCCATGTAGCCCAACTTGGGCGTGCATGTCTGATGCAAGAGCGGCATCTCCATAGAATGCCAGTACTTGTATATCTCACTAAGGCAGTAGGCTCTCTGCGTGGCCGACATACTGCTGCGGTGGCGGTAGTAGAACAGGTATGAGTCCACCACCACTTTCCACCGCTCATACTCATACATGGCCATAACATTCTCGGGCTCGCCCCACTCCACAAGCATGCGCTTCATGCTCGCGTTGGCCTTCATGTAGTCCATGCGGCTGGTACTCACCGCGTGTGTCACCGACGTGGCGAGCTGACGGTAGTAGTAGCGTCCACCGCAGCATCTCACCTCACGCGAGGCACGGAAATGGGCGTGTGTGGTATTGTCGTCGCTGAAGTGGCGGCATGAGGTATCAAACGGCAGACTTCTGAAGATGTCGCCACGCAGCACATAACAGCCATGTATCTGCCACGCAAGGCTCAGCAGGAATGCAGCACGCCCGTCCAAGCGCACGAAACTTCCGTCAGCATTGCGCTGTACGTCCTGTGGCAGCCGCCACGCATAGCCATGCTCGGCATAGCCGTCGCCCACGTATCGCACATCGAGCAGCACGCAGTCGGTGCTTTCGTGCCGGCTGAACACATCCATGGCCAGTTCCAACGCATCGGGGGCCATCCAGTCATCGGCATCGAGCAACGTAACGTAGTCGCCCGTGGAGCGGCGTAGGGCCACGTTGCGAGCCACGGCCTGTCCGCGGTTGGCATCCATGCGCACGACGGTGATGCGTCCATCGCGTGCGGCATACTCCTGAAGCTGGGCCCACGAGTTGTCGGTGGAGGCATCGTCAACGCATATTATCTCTACGTTGGAGAGGGTCTGGGCGAGCAGCGAGTCGAGACAGCGGCTCAGATATTCCGCGGCATTATACACCGCCACAAGTACTGAAATCTTAGGCATGCAAATAGATAATCGAGATTGTTATTACGTCAATAGGGGCTTAACATAAAATTAATTCTGCGTACTTATACAGTAGAGGGCATGGCGCAGAGGATTTGTCAGCGGCGGTCACTGTGTCTGCGCCATGGCAGACGTGCCGATATGCTGCTGCGTATATTGTTCCAGATGTTGGACTTGGAGTGCAGTATGCTCACCGACACACTGATGCATGCCAAGGTAAGCAGGCCACCCAGCGTCCAGTAAGCCCAGCCCGTGAACATCTGCGACACAGCCAGCGACACGATGCCGAGTGGAAACAGCACGGCCGAGTACATCATGACACCCGGTGAGACGCAGTAACGGTAATAATGGTGTGTAAGCAGGAGCACGAACACAAGGTTTACCAGACCGGTGAAGGCTATGGCCACGCCCGTGCCGTTGAGTCCCGCCAAGTTGTAGCCCACGACAACGGCTGCCACGAGCACCACATCGTACACGGCCTCTATGCACAGGTATAGCCGCGAACGACCCTTGGCAAGTGATATATACTCTATGGGCAGCGTGACGGCCCTGAAGTACATGGCCATGACCGTGAACTTGGCCATGCCCATGACGGGCGTGAACTTATGACTGTACAGCAGCGGCAACAGCACCGGCGCGGCGAATATGAACAGCACGAGCAGCGGTGCCACAAGCAGCAGCGACACCTCTATCTGGCGGTTGACAAGCGTGTTGAGCTGAGGGCCTATGCCGTCCACGGCCGAGAGCCGCGGGAAGTAGTCGGTCTCCATGGCCTGAAACACCATGCCGGCATACGTCATCGTTATCATAAATCCCGCGTTGTAGAGCCCCACCACACTGAGTCCTGCCACATTGTTAAGGTATGAGCGTATGGCAAACTCGGCTCCGCTGCCCAGCACTCCGGCCAGCACGAAGGCCACGCCAAGGCGCACCATGCCCAGTCCCTCGCCGAACATGGCCCTGCTCTTACCGAACCGTGGCGGGAACATGCGGTAGGAATAAGCTATGGTGAACACGGCTTGAAGTGCCGCTATGATGACAAGCGACGGCACGATGGCCGCCTCGTGCCATATAAGATACAGGGGTATTGACGTGACGAGGGCTCCCATCACGCCGTATATGGAGATTACGGCGAGGTGACGCAGTTGACGGGTGCCCTTGAGTATGGCCAGTTCACCACCTGTGATGGCCATAAGCGCCACCACGGGTGACAGCAGCATGAAGTGCAGCGTGTGCTCTCCCCATGAGAATGTCCAGCGGTTGAGCAGCGGACTGAGCGTGACGCACAGCAACGCGCCTATAACGGCGGTGAGAATACTCCACATCCTTACAATCCTCACGACATGCTCCGTACGTGCCGTGTCGCCATTGGCATAGGCATCTGATATCTCGCGCACGGCACTCATGCCTATGCCGAGATTTGTAGAGTCGGACAGCAGTTTTATGCTTGAATTGAAGAGAGAAATCAGTCCTAAGCCCTCGGGGCCGAGAATCAGGGCCACGAGCTTGTTGCGCACGACACCCATCAGGATATTGAGTCCTTGTACACCGCCGAAGATGCCGGTGTACTTCAGTATGTGTGAATAGCTGTCGTCTTTTTCCTCTTGTCTCATATATGAGAAACGCTGATACATCTGTTTTATTGTCCCACCATGACGCAATTGTGCCATGCGGCAGTATCACGACAGGCTTCTATCGCAACTGACTTCCTGTCCTTGTAGTTTGACTGCGGTTTTTGCGAAACTCCGCTTCCACCATGAATACCGAGCACTTTTCATTATCGTCAAACAGCTATGATTTGAGAAAATTCCAAGTCCATCATGTCCGAGGGATAAAGGAGGTGTATCTCATATATTGGTGTCCGCTAAAACTTTTATAGGATAGAGAAAAGCCCCCATTTTTACCGAAAATCATAGCGTCAGAGTTTATATTTGACTATTACGAGGATTTATCAAGTGTAAAGCTATCAAATTTACACAAAGAAAAAAGGTAAGCCCATATTTCACAAAATAGCCGTTATTCATTGATTTACAATGTAATAAAAATCTATTCCATTTTTAGCGGACAGCAATATTTGACTATAAAGACCGTCATACATCAAAAAAGGGATGTACCCCATAAGGTACATCCCTTGATATGCTAATGGACAAAAATTACTCTGCCTTTGCCTCCTCAGCAGGTGCCTCTGTAGCAGCAGGTGCCTCAGCAGCACCCTCAGCCTTAGGAGCAGCCTTGCGGCTACGACGTGTTTTCTTAGCGCCAGTCTTGGGAGTCTTGGCCATGTTCTCATCGAAGTCAACGAGCTCAATGAAAGCGATAGGAGCAGCATCACCCTGACGGGTGCCGAGCTTGATGACACGGGTGTAGCCACCGGGACGGTCAGCAACCTTGGCTGCCACTACTCCGAAGAGCTCCTTCAGAGCCTCCTTGTTCTGGAGGTAGCTGAATACGACACGACGAGAGTTTGTCGAATCGTCCTTAGAGCGTGTGATCAGGGGCTCTACATACTTCTTGAGGGCCTTGGCCTTGGCGAGGGTCGTAGTGATTCTTTTGTGCATGATCAGTGACGAAGCCATGTTTGACAGCATGGCAGCACGATGCGATGCAGTACGACCCAGATGGTTGAATTTCTTATTATGTCTCATTTTTTAATTTTCTTTATCTAATTTATACTTAGAAATATCAGTTCCAAACGACAGATTCAGACTCTCGAGCAAATCATCAAGCTCTGAAAGCGATTTCTTACCGAAGTTGCGGAACTTCAGGAGGTCAGTCTTGTTGAACTGCACCAAGTCGCCGAGCGTCTCCACGTCAGCAGCCTTCAGACAGTTGAGGGCACGCACGCTGAGGTTCATGTCCACAAGTTTCGTCTTCAGCAACTGGCGCATGTGCAGTACCTCCTCATCAAACTCCTGGTTGGTCTCCTGGTCTGTATTCTCGAGAGTTATCTTCTCGTCGGAGAACAACATGAAGTGCTGGATGAGTATCTTGGCTGCCTCTTTCAGCGCGTCCTTCGGGTGAATGGAACCATCCGTCGAAACCTCAAGCACGAGCTTGTCATAGTCGGTCTTCTGCTCGACACGATAAGGCTCTACCGAGTATTTCACATTACGGATAGGGGTGTAGATAGAATCGATTGGAATTACGTTTACATCAGTGCAGAACTCCCTGTTCTCGTCAGCAGGAACGTAGCCACGGCCCTTGTTGATGGTAAGGTCAATCTGCATTGAGGCTTTTGCATCTAAATGACAAATCACCAAATCAGGGTTTAACACTTCAAATCCAGTCAGATACTTGCCAATATCACCAGCCTTGAAT
>JALFIM010000112.1 GCA_022775985.1 Prevotella sp. | reverse complement strand
TAATATCCGCGCCGTGGCATCCGCTTCACGGCCGAGCCCTTACGCAGCGACTCCTTCCTGAGGAAGCCAAGGACATAGGCATGCACCTCATCATAGCCCAAAGGAGCGAACAATGAGTTGCAGGCATTGAGCACATGCTTGGCGATTTTGGCCACACGCAGACCGTCATCGCCAGCCTCTGCCAGCACAGACAATATCACTTTATCATAGTCCATCGACCGTAAACATTTATTAATAGCCATGCAATAAGGCAAGGCTGATATTCATAACCGCCACATACGCAGATAGTACATGACGGGAGCAGCAAGCCGCCAGGCCCGCAACAAAAACAAAAAGCGAGCTGTCATTTCACGAAAAAACGACAGCTCGCCATCTATCTGTATTCTATATGAGAATATCAAGCCAGTGAGAAGAGGTTGGCCTCTCCCTTTACCTTGCCCTCTCTGAGCAGCCAACCGATGCTGAGGTAAGTCTCCTCAGTGGTAATCTTGGCAGCCTTGGCAATCTCTGCCACGCTCATGGGCTTCTCAGCAGAGTTCAAAACCTGATACACATCACCAGCATGGTAGCCTACGCTTACTTCATCAATTGTCACTTCCACCTTCTTTGCGGCAGCCTTCTTGGCAGCAGCCTTAGGTGCAGCAGCTTTCTTCTTCGTTGTTGTTGCTTTCTTTTCTGTCATAATTTAGTATTTTAATTGATGCTGATACAAATCATTATAATTCAGCACTTTCCACATGCAAAATTACGACAAATTTTCAAATAACGCCCCGAACACATTGAGAAATGTCAGCGTATGGGCTGTCTGCCGATGCGTTTTACTCGTTTTCTTGACTTACGTCAACATGCAAGTGCAACTCGTCTAACTGTTTGGCATCGAGAACGGAAGGAGCATCGAGCATCACGTCGCGTCCACGGTTGTTCTTCGGGAATGCTATGCAGTCGCGTATGGAGTCGAGACCTGCCATGAGCGACACGAAGCGGTCAAGTCCGAAGGCGAGTCCTGCATGAGGCGGTGCTCCATACTTGAAGGCGTTGATGAGGAAGCCAAACTGTGCCATGGCACGCTCGGGGGTGAATCCGAGTATCTTAAACATCTTCTCCTGGAGGTCACAGTCGTGGATACGCAGACTTCCACCGCCTACCTCCACACCGTTGCACACGAAGTCGTAGGCCTTGGCCCTCACTCTCTCGGGATGCTCCTCAAGCAGAGGTATGTCATCAGGGTTGGGCATGGTGAACGGATGGTGTGTAGACATGAGCCGCTGCTCCTCATCGCTCCACTCAAATAGCGGGAAGTCTATTATCCAGAGACACTCGAACTTGTCCTTGTCGCGGAGGCCGAGACGGCTGCCCATCTCCAGACGGAGGGTGCAGAGCTGCACACGGGTCTTATTGGCATTGTCGCCACTGAGTATCAGCACGAGGTCGCCATCCTTGGCTCCCATCTTCTCCTTGAGCTGCTGAAGCACCTCAGCGGAGTAGAACTTGTCGATGCTGCTCTTCACTGTGCCGTCGGCATTGTACTTGACATACACCAGACCCTTGGCTCCTACCTGCGGACGCTTCACGAAGTCGGTGAGCTGGTCAAGCTGCTTACGTGTATATCCTGCACATCCAGGCACACAGATACCGCCTATATACTCTGCACTGTCGAACACGGCAAACGAGCCAGTGCCCTTGAGTGTGTCCATAAGCTCTACAAACTCCATGCCGAAACGCAGGTCGGGCTTGTCGCTACCGAAGCGGCGCATGGCCTCATGCCAGGTCATCTGCTGGAGCTTTGCGGGCAGTTCCACGCCGCGAATCTCCTTGAACAGGTGGCGTGCCATGTCCTCAAACAGGTTGATTACGTCGTCCTGGTCTACGAACGACATCTCACAGTCTATCTGAGTGAACTCAGGCTGGCGGTCAGCACGCAAGTCCTCGTCGCGGAAGCACTTGGCTATCTGGAAGTAACGGTCGAAACCGCTGACCATAAGCAGCTGCTTCAGGGTCTGGGGGCTCTGCGGCAGTGCGTAGAACTGGCCCGGATTCATTCTCGACGGCACCACGAAGTCGCGTGCTCCCTCGGGAGTACTGCCTATAAGAATAGGTGTCTCCACCTCTATAAACTGCCTTTCGTCGAGGAAGTTGCGTATGAGTATCGTCATGCGGTGGCGCAACTCAAGGTTTTTCCTCACCGCCGGACGGCGCAGGTCGAGGTATCTGTACTTCATGCGGATGTCATCACCGCCATCGGTATTGTCCTCTATGGTGAACGGTGGAGTAAGGCTCTTTGACAGCACGTTGAGTTTCTTCACCAGAATCTCTATGTCGCCAGTCGGAAGCGCGGCGTTCTTGCTCTCACGCTCGCTCACCGTGCCCTCTGCCTGAATGCAGAATTCGCGGCCGAGCTTGCCTGCACGGGCGCAGAGGTCGCTGTCGGATGCCTCGTCGAACACGAGCTGCGTGATTCCGTACCTGTCGCGCAAGTCAACGAAAATCATGCCTCCCATCTTCCTCACACGCTGAACCCATCCGGCAAGGGTGACTGCCTTACCGGCATCTGAAAGCCTAAGCTCTCCACATGTATTACTTCTATACATAGTTTCTGAAAACCTTTTATTTAAAACTTTATGCTGCAAAAGTACAAAAAATTATCTATACGAGGGCAACAATAGGCTAATTATTAACATGCCGTCATGCAAGTACATGCCTCCTTACACACGGCTTCCACCACACAACTGTCACCCTCTGGCGAACACATGGCAATGGCATCAGATGGCATTAAATACACGTCGATGTACCACACTGATAATCAGCGTGTTGCAAAATGGGCCATTTTACCGTGTAAAACGGGCCATTTTATCGTGCGAAATGGGCCATTTTACCGTGCGAAATGGGCCGTTTCGCAACGCAAAATGGGCCGTTTCGCAAATCAAGTCTGTACTGGCTGAATTGCGGTCATGCACATACACACATTGATTTATGCGCATACACGCATTAAATCACGCGCACATACGTATTAATTAATGTAAAAAAACAATGAAATAAACGCTCTGTGTAAAATGTTTTATTATCTTTGCACCGTATTAACAAAACGAAAAGGTATGAAAAAGTTTCTACTTCTTGCAGTCATTGCAATAGCAAACATAGGACTTGCGATGGCTCAGCGCACCGTAGCCGAGATAAAGTTCGACAAGACCGTGCATGACTTCGGCACGTTCTCGGAGGATGACTCGACGCAGAAGTGTACGTTCACATTCACCAACACAGGCAATGCGCCCTTGGTTATCAACCAGGCCGTAGGCAGCTGCGGCTGCACCATACCCTCCTACACCAAGGCTCCCATCAAGCCCGGGCAGAAAGGCGAGATAAAGGTGACGTACAAAGGCCGCGGACGTTTCCCAGGCCACTTCAAGAAGACCATCACCGTGCGCACTAACGGCGACCCGAGCATGGTGCGCCTCTTCATACAGGGCGACATGACTGAGTCGAAAGAAGAATAGCACCAGCATCAGGCAAAAAGCTAAAGCCGCCAATGACGCGTCCATGGCAGACGTATCATTGGCGGCTTTAGCGTATGTATAAGAGAAAGCCTGTGGCCCGACTCTCACCACGAGAGCCACAGGCCACAGGCCATCAACAAGCATAGCAGACGTGTGTCTCAGCATGTACGCCACACGCCAGCAGCCCAGTGGCAGTGCTGGCACTACCACTGGGCGATGTGCTGCCACGCAATATTACTCGGCACTTACGGGCCTGTCTTTCTTGGCCGCGCCGAAACTCTTGTTCGGTTTGCTGCTCATGACGAAGGTGAGCTTGCCGCCACGCATTATGTCATCATACGTAATATACGCCTTGGTGTATGCGCGTCCGTTGAGCTTGGCCGACTTTATATACACGTTCTTCGGACTATTGCCGAGAGCCTCCACCGTGAACGACTTGCCGTTAGGCAGGTTTATCGTGGCCTTGCCGAACGACGGGCTTCCGAACACGAACACTCCGTTGGACGGATTGACCTGATAGAAGCCGAGAGCCGACATCACATGCCATGCAGACATCTGCCCGCAGTCCTCATTGCCGCAATATCCGTCGGGCTGGTCGGTATAGAACTCATCCTGAAGCGAGCGCACGCACGCCGCCGTCTTGTACTGTGCGCCGGCGTAGGCATACATATACGGCACGTGATGCACTGGCTCATTGCCGTGAGCATACTGTCCTCTGAGTCCCGATACATCTGGCGGTGCTCCCTCTCCGAGGTCGCCCTCCACCACGAACAGTGAGTCGAGGTTGGCGATGAAGGCCTTATCGCTGCCATGAAGGGCCAGGAGCCTGTCAGGACTCTGCGGAGTCATGAACGTCCACTGCCATCCGTTGCCCTCCGTGAAGTCTCCTACGTTGCCGTGATGATTGGCAAGGAACGGGTCATACGGCTGATACCACGAGCCATCGGCCATCTTCGGGTGCAGCTTCTTGATGTTTCCATCCCAGAAAGTCTCAAAAGAGCGGCCGCGTTTGATAAACTTCTCATACACATCCATCTTACCCATGCGCTTCGCCATGAGCGCAAGCCCCCAGTCGTCAGCGGCATACTCAAGGTTGACGGAAGTAGCCTCGCCGAGCTTGTCGGCAGGTATGTAGCCATACTTCATAAACAGCGATATGCCGTTCTGCTTGGGATTGGTGGCCGTAGACACCATGTACTTGAGGGCTTTCTCCGCATCAAAGCCGGTGATACCCTTCAGATAGGCATCGGCAATGACAGGCACTGAGCTGTAGCCCGGCATGCAATTGGTCTCGCCCATGTACAGAGGCCAGATAGGGAGCTTGCCGTTCTGCTCGTATATACTGAGCATGGTGTTCACCATGTCGGGCACGCGGTCGCGTGCGATGAGCGTGAACAGCGGGTGCAGGGCACGGTAAGTGTCCCACAACGACAGCACCGAGTAGTTGGTGAACTTATTGCCCGTGTGTATGGCATCGTCCATTCCACGGAAGTCTCCGTTGGCATCGCAGTACATGTTGGGGGCTATGGCCACATGATACATGGCAGTATAGAATATACGTTTCTGCTTATCAGTGGCTCCGTCTATTGATATCGTGGAGAGCTGCTTGTTCCATTTAGCGACAGCCGTCTTGTGTACGGCCTCGAAGTCCCACCCCTTGAGCTCGGCATCCATATTGGCCTTGGCATTGGCGCAGCTCACAGACGACAGCGCGACCTTCACATTGAGCTGGCCTATGGCACTGCCGAAGGAGGCCACAGCCTTCACATTGCGCGTCTGAAGTTCGTCCTTGCCGGCCGATTTGTCACCGCAGAAGGTGTCAAGACTCTTCACAGGCTTGTCAAACACGGCGTAGAAGAACACCTTGTGGCGCGGAGCCCAACCGTTGACGAAGCGGTAGCCCTCAATGGTATAGTCGTCTACACGCCTCACATACGACTCGTACGTGGTGTTGCCCACACCATTCACGAGGTCAATGAGCACCCGTCGCTCGTCAGAGCCGCTGAAAGTGTAGCGGTGCATGCCCACACGCTCGGTAGTGGTAAGCTCCACTCCCACCCCGTTGTCGAGCTTCACGCTGTAATATCCGGGTGCGGCTTTCTCGTTGTCGTGCTTGAAATACGACGAGGCGGCACCGCTGATGTTGTCATCCGTGCCCTGCGCGGTGCGCAACTTGCCTGTATATGGCATGAGAGACACGTCACCGAGGTCGCTGCAGCCAGTACCGCTGAGGTGCGTATGGCTGAATCCGATGATGACCTTGTCGCTGTAATGATAGCCAGAACACCAGTCCCAGCCCTTGTAGATGTTGGTAGGTCCGAGCTGAACCGCTCCGAAAGGCACGTTGGCTCCCACGAACACATGCCCGTGTCCGCCCGCTCCGATGAACGGGTCTACGTAAGACGTATAGTCTTTCTGTGCCAAGGCGCTCACGCAGAGCAGCCCAGACAGCAGCAGTGTCCATACTGCACGTTTTGCTTTGTTCATAAAATTAAGTTTTAAGTTTTTGATACTATTGTTCAAGAAGGGTCTTTCCGCATGCTGCGGATTAAGGTAAGAGTAAACTTGTACGGCATACCTGCGATGGCTGCCGTATAAGTATGGTCATGCACGTCAGCCCTTGAGTGCCTCCTCAAGAGCCAGTGCCAGCTGGTCAGGACAGCTCGTAGGCTTCGCCCCGCAGCGTATTCCCTTGAGGCGTGCTATGACATCCTCGGGACGTTGGCCGCGGACAAGTGCACCGATACCCTGCAAGTTGCCGTTGCAACCGCCCACGAAACTCACGTCGGCTATCTCGCCACTGTCGTTGATGTCAATGTTTATGAGCCGACTGCAAGTGCCGTGCGTAGTATAAGTTATATGTCTCATCAATATAATATAATAATGTAACGACTAAAATAGGATAATGTAACGACTACAACAGGATAAAGTAATATCCTACAATATAATAATGTAACGCCCTGATATATCGTGTAACGTTCTGCCGTCAACGTACGGAAGCACCATGCCAGCTGCCGCTGCATAATGCAAGAAGGCAGTAAGGAGGCGGCATCTTGGCCCGCATCCCTCCTGCCTTCGCATAATGTATGACGACTGCCACAGCATCCGCGCACTACGGAACAGATGCCTTGCGGCGTGAAAACGATATACCCTAAAGCCCTTACTCAGCCGTTTCCTCGGCAGGCTTCATGTTAGTGTACACGTTCTGCACGTCGTCGAACTCCTCAAGACGCTCCACCATCTTATCGATAGTGGCACGATCGTCGCCGCTGAGGTCTTTCAAGTCATTGGGGATGTAGGTGAACTCACCGCCAATATCCTCAAAGCCTTTCTCCTCAAGGAACTTCTGTATCTGTGCATAGCTCTTCGGATCGCCGTATATGGTGATGGTGCCTTCCTCCTCGTCCTGGTCGTACTCATCCTCCACATTGAGGTCGATGAGCTCCAGAATCAGGTCGTCCATGTCGAGGTCGTCCTTCTTCTTGAAGGTGAACACGCACTTGTGGTCGAAGAGATAAGAGAGAGAGCCTGTCGTTCCGAGTGTTCCGCTGAACTTGTTGAACACCGAACGCACGTCGCCTACGGTACGTGTGGTGTTGTCTGTGAGCGTATCAACGAATATGGCTATGCCGTGAGGGCCGTAACCCTCGTATGTCACCTCCTTGTAGTCGCTCTGATCCTTGCCCATGGCATTCTTGATGGCACGCTCGATGTTGTCCTTCGGCATGTTCTCACGCTTACATGTAGCGATGACCGAACGCAGTGACGGGTTGTTCTCGGGCTCAGGTCCACCTGCCTTCACGGCGATAGCGATCTGTTTGCCTAAACGAGTGAAAGTCTTGGCCATGTGTCCCCAGCGTTTCAGCTTGGTGGCCTTACGGTATTCAAATGCTCTTCCCATAATATGGAATAATGATTATTGTTGTTGTTTTATGTTTTATTGTATTCGCTGTATGTTATCTCAGCTCTGCCCCGAGCTTCGACTTCAGATTGGCTATGAGCTTGTTCATCATAGCGTCTATCTGCTTGTCGTTGAGTGTTTTGGTCTCATCCTGCAAGATGAAGTTCACGGCATAGCTCTTCTTTCCTGCCGGGAGGTTCTTGCCCTCGTACACATCGAAGAGCGTGACCTTCTTCAACAGCTTCTTCTCCGTCTGCTTAGCGATGGCCACAATAGCATCAAACTCCACGTCCTTGTCTATGAGCAGAGCGAGGTCGCGGCTCACTGCCGGGTACTTGCAGATGTCGTGGAACAGCAGTTCCTTATTGCGCACGGCCTTCATCAGCGCGTCCCAGTTGATGTCGGCGTAGAACACGTCTACCGATATGCCCATGCCGCTGAGCAGTTTAGGACACACCACGCCCATCTCGGCGATGACTTTGCCGCCACGGTTCTTCACGGTAAGTCCC
The DNA here is from genome assembly GCA_022775985.1 of Prevotella sp. GTDB lineage: Bacteria > Bacteroidota > Bacteroidia > Bacteroidales > Bacteroidaceae > Prevotella. The sequence goes on along the minus strand of JALFIM010000112.1, from coordinate 2,294 downwards.
TTGGCGAATATGTTGTTGTCCGACTTCTCGGTGACTACGGTGCCAGCCACCAACCCGACGCGTGCAAAGATGTTCTCAACATAAGCCTTGAGCTGGTAGAACGACGACTTCTCATCGGCATGAATCCATGAGCCCTGCACGCTGTTGCCCGACAGCCACAAGCCGAGATGACACTCCTCGCTGTAAGCCTTCACGGGGTCGTCATCGTTTTTCTTCTCGGGCGAATAGTGGTAACAGTTGCCGAACTCGAAGAAACGTATGTTGCCGTTCTTGCGGTTCACGTTGCGGCACACGCTCTCCAAGCCCCCGAAGAGCAGGGTCTGGCGCATCACTCCGAGGTCGGAGCTCAGGGGATTCATCACCTTCACGGTGGTCTCCTCTGCATACTTGTTGAGACCCTGGTAGTAAGATGTCTTGGTGAGCGAGTTGTTCATTATCTCAGAGAAGCCACACCCCACGAGCTGCTCGCCTATGACGTTCTGCAAGTGATACTTGTGATCCTCATCGCCGAGTATCGTAAGTGAGCTCTTGAGCTGCGTGGGTATCTCCACGTTGTTGTAGCCATATATGCGGAGTATGTCCTCCACCACGTCACACGGACGCTGCACGTCCACGCGGTATGCCGGGACTACGAGCTTCAACCCGTCGGCATTCTCCTCCACGATGCGCATGTCGAGACTGGTGACGATGCTCTTTATCATGTCGTGGCCTATCTGCTTGCCTATGAGAGTGTCTACGTAGGCATAGTTGAGGTCTACATTGAAGTCGGGCATGGGAGTAGGATACACGTCCTTTATCTGCATGCTCACCTTGCCGCCGGCCAACTGCTTGCACAGTATGGCGGCCTGCTTGAGTGCGTATATCGTGCCGTTGGGGTCTATACCGCGCTCGAAGCGGTAGCTGGCGTCAGTGCTCAGGCCATGGCGGCGTGCACTCTTGCGAATCCAAGTGGGATGGAAGTACGCGCTCTCAAGCACCACGTTCTTGGTGGTATCGTACGTTCCGCTGCCCTTTCCGCCGAAGATGCCGGCTATGCACATAGGCTCCTCGGCGTTGCAGATGCTGAGGTCGTGCTCGCCGAGGGTGTGCTCCTCGCCGTCGAGGGTCACGAACTTGGTGCCCTCGGGCTGAGTGCGCACCACAATCTTATGGCCTTTCACCATGTCTGCGTCGAAACAGTGCATGGGCTGGCCGTATGCCATCATCACATAGTTGGTGATATCCACTATATTGTTGATAGGACGCAGACCTATGACGCGCAGCTTGTTCTGCAGCCACTCCGGGCTCTCCTTCACATCGCAGCCGCTTATGCTCAGACAGGCATAACGGCGGCATGCCTCCGTGTTCTGTATCTCCACGTCTATCGGCAGAGACTCGTCGTCTACGGCGAACTCCTCGCAGCCCGGGCGGTGCAGACTCGTCTTGTAGCCGTTGCGCACCAGCCACGCATACAGGTCACGTGCCACGCCCCAATGGCTGAGGGCATCGGCACGGTTGGCCGTGATGTCTATCTCTATGACCCAATCGCTCTCGAGATGGTAGTATTCTGCTGCCGGCTGCCCTACTGGAGCGTCGGCCGGGAGCACTATGATGCCGGCGTGGTCGGTGCCTACGCCTATCTCGTCCTCGGCACAAATCATGCCGTAGCTGTCTACTCCACGGAGCTTCGACTTCTTTATCACGAACTCCTTGTCGCCATCGTAGAGCACGCATCCGAGGTCGGCCACGATGACTTTCTGACCTGCCGCCACATTGGGAGCGCCGCATACTATCTGCTGGGGCTCGCCTTTGCCGAGGTCAACAGTGGTGACATGCAGGTGGTCGCTGTTGGGATGCATCTCGCACGTAAGCACTTCGCCCACATACAGTCCTTTCAGTCCGCCTTTCACGGACTGCACTTCCTCAAGTGCATCGACCTCAAGCCCACACGAAGTGAGGGCATCTGCCGTCTGCTGAGGTGTCAGTTCGAAGTCGACGTATTCTTTAAGCCATTTGTAAGAAATATTCATTATAATGATTTTTTAAGTATACTTTTTATGGCGCAAAATTACTAAAAATCATCCATTCAAGCAAGAATTTGCATTACATAAGTAGCCGCGGCCTCTCATTTCGTGCCCCACGTCACGCCGTGCTGGCATGGGGCATCGCAGTGGTCGGCAGACACCGATTTGCGAAACGGCCCATTTCGCATCGCGATTCGGGCCGTTTTACACCGCGAAATGGGCCGTTTTGCAATGCGAAATGGGCCGTTTCGCAAAACCATACTTTCCGCGTGTCGGCAGACATCAGTCCAC
>JALFIM010000107.1 GCA_022775985.1 Prevotella sp. | reverse complement strand
CCATTTCGCGCTCCAAAACGGCCCATTTTACAGTGCGAAATGGGCCGTTTCAGGATGCGAAATGGGCCGTTTCGCAAATCACTATGGCCGAGGCCGTGATAGGGCATGGCCTGAGGCATGATAAGATGTGTCCTGAACTGTGGACGAGCATGGCATCGGCTGTGGGCGGATGAGGCTGCGGCCGTGTGGCTGAATGTGCGCCACGGCGGTGCTGACGTGCGGTTGCGGCATGGCGGTGCGATGCGTATGAAGAGCCTGTGCTTGTTGCGATTTTGTTGCGGATAAGTTAAAAAACAGGTATTCTTGCACAAAAATCACTTGATTAGTATCAATAATCCGAAAATATTATATACTTTTGCATACGATAAACAATCTTATAAAGAGATAAAAAACCATTTTGACAAACTATTTAGTGTACATGCTTCTCACCCTTGGCATGGTACTATTATTATTAACAAAACAAACTAACAATGAATAAAGACTACTTTAACTCAGGATGGAAGAGCAGGCTTATAGGTATGACCGCCTTCTCTGTGTTGGCGTTTCCTGTTCAGGCCGCAATGGGCTTGTCGCCGACCACTGACGTAGTGACATCTACACAACAGCAGGGAAATGTGAAGGTCACAGGACATGTTAAGGATGCTACGGGCGAGCCCGTGATGAGTGCCACAGTGAAAGTTGCCGGGACTGGCAACGGAGTAGTGACCGACATGGACGGAAACTTCACCATCAGCGTGCCTAAGGGCGCGAAACTCCAGATTTCTTCTATTGGATATACCACACAGACTGTAAGCGTGGGCAACGGCGGCGAGCTCAACATCGTGCTGCAAGACGACAACAAGCTCCTCGATGAGGTAGTGGCCATAGGCTACGGCAAGGCCAAGAAGGGTGACCTCTCGGCAGCAGTAGGCTCCGTGGGCGACGTTGACAAGTTGCAGAAGCGTCCCGTGGGCAGCGTCTCCGAGATGCTGCAAGGACAGATACCGGGCGTGTCGGTAGTGGCCAACGGCGGTCATCCCGGCTCAGAGCCCACCATCACCATACGCGGTATGGGCTCGCCCAACGGCGAGTCGCCGCTCTACGTCGTGGACGGTGTGCCCGGGGCACCCTTCAACCTCAGCGACGTGACCTCCATCACCGTGCTCAAGGATGCCGCCTCGGCGGCCATCTACGGTGCCTATGCCGGCTCGGCCGGCGTAATACTCGTCACCACCAAGCAGGCATCGGCGGGCAAGCCGTCGGTGGAGTACAACGGCGTGTTCGGCGCATCTACGGCCACCAACCTGCCGCAGTCGCTCTCGTGGGAGGACGAGATGCGCGTGCGCAAGGCAGCCCTGGGCGGCAACCTGCCCGTGGGATGGGAGCGCATAAGCGAGGACCCGGTATATGGCCACACCAATACCGACTGGATAGACACCGTGTTCCGCACGGGTACGTTCCAGCGTCACAACGTAGCTGTGTCGGGAGGCAATGACGAGTTCTCCAACCGTCTGTCCGTAGAGTACAACAACAACGAGGGTACGCTCGTCAATACATACAGCCGCAAGATCATAGCACGCCTCAACTCCATGTGGAAGCTGAGCAAGTACGTGCGCATACGTGAGGACTTGAGCTGGCGCGACGTGAAGACACGCGACGCCAACACCACGAGTGCAGAGTCGGGTGTCATACTCTCGGCACTGCAGATGCCCCGCAACGTGTTCCCACGCGACGCACAGGGCAACTACATGGGCACCGTACCTACGTCTGCCGACTACATAACCAAGTACGGAGACAACTACGCCGACATACACGGCGATGCCGTCAACCCTCTCCGCACGCTTTGTGCCACCTACGACAACGGGCACACGTCTACGCTCACGTCGTCTACATTCCTCGACATCATGCAGCCTGTGCGCGGCCTTAACTTCACGTCGCGCTTCACATACAAGCAGAGCAACTACTTCGACCGCTACTACTATCCGCGTCGTCTGGAGCCGGGTAAGCCAAACAATGTCAATGAACTGGGCTACAACACTTACCGCGAGCCGCAGTGGGACTGGGAGAACACGCTCACATACGACCGTATCTTCGGCCGGCATACCCTCGGGCTGATGGCTTCTACTACCGCTTCGGAGTATAAGTACCGCGCGTTTGGTGCAAAGGGACGCGACTTCGACGACGAGTCGTCGTACATGTTCTATTTCCAGAACGCCGGGTCGTTCATCAATCCCACCGACACATATTATAAAGACCGCAACTTCTCCATGGTGGCACGTGCCGCATACAGCTTCGCCGACCGCTACTTCCTCACGGCATCCATACGCCGCGACTACGCGAGCCGTCTGCCCGAGGGCAAGAAGTACGGCGACTTCCCATCTGTTACGGCCGCATGGAAACTCACTTCTGAGCCGTGGATGCCGAAGTCTAAGAATCTCAACATGCTCAAGCTGCGTGCAAGCTGGGGTAAGATAGGCAACCTCGGCTCCATAAGCTACGGCTACGGTGCCGCAGCCCTGTCCATGCGCTACCTCGGCAGTGGCGACGTGGGCGGACAGGTGGGCGCGACAACGCCTATATCCTACGGCGTGTACCTCGCCGACGCGTTCAACAGCAACCTCACTTGGGAGACTTCTGAGCAGGTAGACCTCGGTTTCGACCTCGCTATGTTCAGAAACCGGCTGAACGTATCGTTCGACTACTTCAACAAGAACACCAATGGTCTCATCAAGCAGCAGGATACTGACTGGCCTTCTTCTATCGGTATATCGGCTCCGCTGGTCAACGACGGCAAGATAAACAACCGTGGCGTGGAGGTGTCGCTGCAATGGCGAGACAACATCGGTAAGGACTGGAGCTACTATGTGGGCGGCAACATCGCCACACTGCGCAACCGTCTCGTAGACATAGGTGCCGCCAACCCCGACGGCAGCAAGCCTGTGTGGACGTCGGGCGGCTCGTTCAAGGATCTCAATCCGTTCCGTTCTGAGGAGGGCAAACCCCTCTACTCGTTCTACGTGGTGCGCACCGCCGGTGTGTTCCAGACCGATGGGGAGGCTGCCGCATACGTCGACAGCCGTGGCAACCGCATACAGCCCAACGCCAAGGCTGGCGACCTGAAGTTCGTAGACCGCGATGGAGATGGCCAGATTACCAGTCTCGACAAGGAGTTCCGTGGCAACGCCATGCCGAAGCTGAGCTACACGTTCAGCGGCGGGTTCACTTGGAAGAAGCTCTCCGTCGACTTCATGCTCCAGGGTGTGGCCGGCGTTAAGATATTCAATGCCTACAAGTACTCCACTCTCAACGAGTCGCTCAGCTCGTTCAACCGCGATGAGCGCATACTCAAGGCTCTCGGCGGCCCCAACTTCGACGTGCCGCGCATCTCGTCTACCGACTCCAACGGCAACTTCAGCACCGTGAGCGACTGGTATTTGGAGAATGGCTCTTACCTGAGAATGAAGAATCTCTCGGTGACATACTCGTTCACCGACCTCCTGCGTAAGATAAACTACTTCAATGACCGCAAGAGCTCGCTCGACGTGACGCTGAGCTGCGACAACCTCTTCACCATAACAGGCTACTCAGGCATCGATCCTGAGGTCGGCGGAACAGGTCTTGACTGCGGACAGTATCCCGTATCGCGGACATTCTCATTGGCTTTCAAACTCAAATTCTAACGCTCTAACCACGATTCAACATGAAACTATATAAGTATTTACTGGCATCGGCACTGCTCACCGGCTCGCTCTCTTCTTGCACCGGCGACTGGCTCGACACTACAAAGGAGGGAACTCCCACGGACCAGAACTTCTGGAAAACCGACAACGACTTCATAAAGGCCGCCAACGGACTCTACTACATCTTCGGAGAGGAGGAGACCTACGGCCGCGACCTGTTCTGGGAGCAGGGCGCAAGCGACGATATCTTCTACTCACGCTCACGCGGCAACGGCGAGATGTCGCTGGCCAACCTCACCTACGATGGCGAGACTGAGTCACGACTCTCCACCATATACGATGAGTTCTACACCACTATGTCCGTGGCCAACGACATCATCGTGCATGCACTCGCCATACCCGAGGCCAGCCGCACGGCCGTCATCAAGCGCACTCTGGGCGAGGCTTACTTCATGCGCGGATTCTCGCACTTCATGATAGCATACCGCTATGGCCGCACCGACAACGGTGTGCCGTTCGCGAAGTATGAGGACATGAGCGACTACCAGGCTCAGCGAAACGAGATTCCCGCCCAGCAGGCTTCCGTCATCGACGACTACAAGCTCATCGTGGAGGACTTGCAGAAGGCCGCCGACAACCTCCCTTGGTTCAAGGAGTACGGCGAGGACGACTACGGACGGCCCGCCAAGGACGCTGCCTACGGCTACATGGTGAAGGCTTATGCCTACTGGGCTCAGTGGGACAAGTCGCAGTGGGCCAACATACCGTCCATAGTGGACAAGATTCACAACGAGGGCGGACGCGACTTGCTTGACAATTACGCCGACGTATTCAAGATATCCAACAACTGGAGCAAGGAGTATGTGTGGTCAGTAAACTCAAGTGCGGCCAACTACGCGGGCAGTATATTCCCCGGTATGGTGCTTGAGAACAAGGGCTGGGGCGAGTACAACGGCTGGGGTAACTTCAAGCCTACTCTCGAACTCTATGCCGAGTACAACGACAACGACACGCGCCGCGCCGCCACCATACTCAGCTACGGCGATGAGTTCACCTATTTCGGCAGCAAGCGCAAGTACTATTCGAGCTCAGACAATGAGTGCGGATTCCAGTTCAATAAGTATATGGACCCGTATGTCAAGGGCGACAAGTCCAACGTATCGGGCAATGGCGACCGTCCTACCACCGACCTCAACCTGCCGCTCATGCGCTATGCCGAGCTGCTCCTGTTCAAGGCAGAGGCTCTTATCATGCAGGGCAAGAACGCCGAGGCCGCTGCTCCGCTGCAACTCATAGCCGACCGCGCCCACGAAGGTGTCACCTACACCGCTCCTACGATGAAAGACCTCATGCATGAGCGCCGCTGTGAGCTGGCAGGTGAGTGGACAGACCGCCGCTTCGACCTCATACGCTGGTCGGGAACTGACACGAGTGCCGACTGGTGCAAGGAGGCTCTTGCCAAGCTCACGGCCGCAAAGCACGGACTGAAGCATACCGACAGAACCAATCCCGACTCTCCGCTCGACACCACTGAGGGCCGCACCATGGTCATCAATGGCAAGACTTACGAGGGAGTGATGGACCTTGCCAACATGGGAGAAAAGACTTTCGTGCCCAACGGACAGTATAGTGTGTTCCCATACCGCATCAACCTTGTCATCAAGTCCAACGGCAAGCTGAAGCAGAACCAAGGCTACGCATCCAACTAACGGCCTCGCTCGCTGAGCAGACCGCCGCATAACGAGTCCTTGCTGTTGCTGACTGTCAGTGACAGTGAGGACTTTTTTGCTGCTTATGGCGCGGCTGGCGCGTACCGCCACGGCCCATGCAGCCACAGACATATCATCAAGACTATGAATATTAGGAAAACTATAATCGCAGCATTCGCCCTCGCCGTCACAGCATCGGCATCGGCGCAGTACAACATGCCCACCCAGACCTTCGTGTTCGACAAGCCGTACAGCGTGGAGAAGATACAGGCTCCCAAGGGCAAGAAAGTAAAGAACGTAATACTAATGATAGGCGACGGTATGAGCCTCATGCACGTCTACACGGCATGGACGGCCAACCGCGGCCACCTCTGGCTCGAGAACGCGCAGTACACCGGCCTCTCCAAGACGTGGTGTACCGACCGACTGGTGTGCGACTCGGGCTCTGGCGGCACCGCTCTCGCCACAGGACATAAGACGAAATACCACGCCGTGGGCGTAGACCCCGACGGCAAGCCGCTCACTACGCTATGCGATCTGGCCAAGGCCAAGGGCAAGTCTGCCGGCATAGCGGTCACTTGCCGCCTGTGGGACGCCACCCCTTGCGACTTCTCTTGCCACAACATAGACCGTGACAAGGAGCAGGAGCTCGTCGGCGACTACCCCGAGAGCGGGCTCGACTACGCGTTCGGAGGCGGTGCCAAGTTCTTCGAGCACCGCGACGACGGCCGCAACATCTTCAAGGAGCTTGAGGCCAAGGGCTATCATGTGTCGCGCTCGTGGGACGACCTGGCGCAGTGGCAGAGCGGTAAGGTGTTCGCCGTGCCCTACGATGTGGACACTCCGCTGCCCGACGAGCGTGGAGACCTGCTCGCAAGGGCCTCGCTCAAGGGCATAGAGCTTATGAACCAGAACAAGAACGGGTTTTTCATGATGGTGGAAGGCTCACAGCTCGATGACTACGGGCACTTCAACCAGCTCGACCTCCTTATGAAGGAGACCCTCGACTTCGACCAGACCGTAGGGCGGATGATGCAGTGGGCGGCGCAGGACGGCGAGACTCTCGTCGTGGTGACGGCCGACCACGAGACCGGCGGACTCACGCTCGTCAACGGCAACAAGGAAGAGGGCCGCGTGACATGCTGCTTCTCCACGAAAGACCACTCTGGTGCTATGGTGCCAGTGTATGCCTTCGGCCCCGGCTCGGAGCAGTTCTCGGGCATCATGGAGAACACCGACATCTTCTATAAGATAAAGAGCCTCATGCGGCTCTGACCACCACACGTGCGTCCTGCCGCCCGTCCTCACGGCCTGTGGCAGGGCGCATCTGTCACTATACAACAGCAACGACAATGAAAAGAACACTCATCATTGCGGCCGCCGCGCTCATGGCGTGCTGCATGCCGGCCCCGGCGCAGAACCTGATATCATCGGGCTCGCCGCTATACAAGCTGCCATACAAGAACACTTACGTCATGGAGACCCTCGTGGCGGAGAACTCTTTCCGCACGGCAAAGGTGGAGAAAACCAAGCCCGGGACTTTCGAGCAGGCACGCAAGGTGCTGCCCGCACCGTACTGGGACGGCCATGACAAGGAGATAGAGATGTACTGGAAGGCGTGGAAGATAGGCATAGGCAACATCTGCCAGCCGTTAGACGACTCGGGCTTCGTCACCAGCTACATAGCACCGGCCTACAACGGCAACATATTCATGTGGGACGATGCCTTCATCACCATGTTCTGCCGCTACGGCAGAAACTTCTTCCCGTTCCAGAAAACCCTCGACAACTTCTACGCCAAGCAGCATCCCGACGGCTTCATCTGCCGCGAGATACGCGCCGACGGCTCCGACTGCTTCTCGCGCTACGACCCTACGAGCACTGGCCCTAACCTCCTGCCGTGGTCGGAGTGGCTGTACTACACGCAGTTCGGCGACGACAGCCGCCTGAACAAGGTGTTCCCAGTGCTCGCCGCATACTACAAGTGGCTGAAGCTCAACCGCACTTGGCGCAACGGCACGTACTGGAGCAGCGGATGGGGCACCGGCATGGACAATATGCCACGCGTGCAGGACAAGTACAACACCATATACAGCCACGGCCACATGATATGGCTCGATGCCTGTCTGCAGCAGATTATGGTGGCGAAGATACTCCTCAAGATGGGATTCTACCTCGAGCGGTGGCAGGAGATAGAGGAGTTTGAGGACGACATCAAGAACCTCACGGCCTACATCAACCGCAACATGTGGAGCGACAAGGACCAGTTCCTCTACGACCAGTACGCCAACGACAGCCTGAGCACCACGCAGGGCGTGTACGCTTATTGGGCCTTGCACACCGATGTGCTGTCGAAGGAGCGGCTCGACGGGCTCGTGTCGCACCTGGGCGACACCGCCACGTTCTGCCGCACGCACCGTGTGCCGTCGCTTGCCGCCAACAACAAGAAGTACAAGGCCAACGGACGCTACTGGGTGGGAGGCGTATGGCCGAGCGCCAACTACATGGTCATATCGGGACTCGTGGACAAAGGCTACCGCCAGTTGGCCTACGACATCACCATGAACCACTACAACAACGTGCTGGAGGTGTACAAAAACACGGGCACCTTCTACGAGTACTACGCCCCCGAGAGTGCTAATCCTGGCTTCATGGCACGCAAGGACTTCGTAGGATGGACCGGTCTGCCGCCGATAGCGGAGCTTATAGAGTACATCTTCGGTATACGCGCCAACCATGAGGAGAACCACATCACCATAGACGTGAACCTCACCGACGGCTACGGCATAGACCGCTATCCGTATGGCGAGGACGGACTCATCTCGTTCAAGGTGGCGAAACGCGCGTCGAAGGACGAGAAACCGCGCGTCACCATCAAGACAAACGTGCCGTTCAAGGCCACGCTCATGTGGGGCGACAAGCAGGAGGACGTGGAGGTGAAGGCCGGCACGACCACTATCTGAACTTTTTAAGAACATACAACAATGAGAAAACTTATATATACATTACTCTTCATGTTAGCCGCCACGGCCGCAAGTGCCGCCGGAGCATGGAAGGCGAAACACGTGATAGTCATCGGAATAGACGGGTGGGGCTCCTACAGCGTGCCCAAGGCACACGACATTCCCAACATCAGGCAGATGATGGAGCAGGGCGCTTACACACTGAAGAAGCGCAGCGTGCTCAAGAGCGAGTCGGCCATCAACTGGGCTTCGATGTTCAACGGTGCCGGCACGGAGCTGCACGGCTATGCCAACTGGAACTCGCAGACTCCCGAGATACCGTCGGCCACTACCAACAGCCACGGCATCTTCCCCACCATCTTCTCCATAATGCGTGAGCAGAACCCGAAGGTGGAGATGGGATGCATAGCCGAGTGGGATGGCATAAAGCACCTCGTAGACTCACTTGCCATAGACTATGTAGACGTAGCATCCAACTATGAGAAAGACCCTGAGCAGCTTTGCCGCATGGCCGAGAAGTACATCAAGGAGCGTAGGCCCACGCTGGCCGCCATCATCTTCGACCAGGTAGACCACGTAGGCCATGCCATAGGCCACGACACGCCCGACTACTACAACGTGCTGGCGAGCCTCGACAAGCAGATAGGCCGCATAGTACAGGCCGTGAAGGATGCCGGCATATACGACGACACGGTGTTCATACTGTCATCCGACCACGGAGGCATAGGCCGCGGACACGGCGGTATGTCGCTGCTGGAGATGGAGACACCGTTCATCATCTGCGGCAAGGGCATAAAGCACGGCTACGTCATCAGCGACGTGATGATACAGTACGACATAGCCGCCACCATAGCCGAGATATTTCAGCTTCACCGTCCACAGGCTTGGCGCGGACAGCCCATATACAGCGTGTTCGCGAAATAATACCCCGTGTCGGGCGACTTTATTTTGCCTTTGTAACGCGTTTATAATCAATACATTGCAAAACGGCCCATTTCGCACTGCGAAATGGGCCGTTTTAGCTTCCGAAATGGGCCGTTTTGCACTGCGATTCGGCCCATTTCGCAAAACCGTATGGCCGCGCCCTGTGCGGAGCAGTGCCCACAGCCGTGTGCGGAGGGCATCATTCGTGCCGCCGAAAACTGAAGTCAGTGCAGGGGATAATACCCCCATTTCTTGTATATGTCATGGAAAAACAGTAATTTTGCGTGCAGAATAGCAAAGCGTTTCCTCAATAACCACTATATGAAAGAATTAGCATTAAAGTACGGATGCAATCCCAATCAGAAGCCTTCGCGTATATACATGACTGAAGGCGAACTGCCCATAGAGGTGCTCAACGGCCGTCCCGGCTACATCAACTTCCTGGATGCTCTCAACTCTTGGCAGCTCGTGCGTGAGCTAAAGGCCGCCACGGGCATGCCCGCAGCAGCATCGTTCAAGCACGTGTCGCCCGCCGGCGCTGCCATAGGGCTGCCGCTGAGCGACACACTGAAGAAGATATACTTCGTAGACGACGTGAAGGTGGAGCTTTCGCCGCTCGCCTGTGCCTACGCACGTGCCCGCGGAGCCGACCGCATGAGCTCTTACGGCGACTTCGTGGCCCTGAGCGACACCTGCGATGCCGCCACCGCCACGCTCATCAAGCGCGAGGTGAGCGACGGAGTGATAGCTCCCGGCTTCACACCAGAGGCTCTCGACATACTGAAAGCTAAACGCAAGGGCACGTACAATGTGATAAAGATAGACCCCGACTACCGTCCCGAGCCTGTGGAACACAAGCAGGTGTTCGGCGTTACGTTCGAGCAGGGACGCAATGAGGTGCGCCTCGACGACCCTGCCCTGTTTGAGAACCGCCCTACTAAGAACAAGACATTCTCCGAGGAGGCCCTCCGCGACCTCATCATATCGCTCATAACGCTCAAGTACACGCAGTCAAACTCGGTGTGCTACGTCAAGGACGGACAGGCCATAGGCATTGGCGCTGGTCAGCAGAGCCGCATACACTGCACGCGTCTTGCCGGCAACAAGGCCGACATCTGGTGGCTGCGTCAGCACCCGAAGGTCATGAACCTCCCGTTCGTTGATGGCATACGCCGCGCCGACCGCGACAACACCATAGACGTTTACATCTCTGAGGATCACGACGACGTGCTGCGCGATGGCACATGGCAGCAGTTCTTCAAGGAGAAGCCGGAGGTGCTCACCATGGAGGAGAAGAAGGAGTGGATAGCCCGCAATACGGGTGTGGCCCTCGGCTCAGACGCTTTCTTCCCGTTCGGCGACAACATAGAGCGTGCCCACAAGAGCGGAGTGCAGTACATAGCACAGGCTGGCGGCTCGGTACGCGACGACAACGTAATAGACACTTGCGACAAGTACGGCATAGCCATGGCGTTCACCGGCGTGCGCCTGTTCCATCATTAATCATCTGCAAACATCGTAATATATGAGTCAAGGCGACGATATAGACGCAATCATTGCTGGCGGCGGCCTGTCATGGGGACGGGGCGGAGCGAGCAACAGGCGTGAGGACGACGGCAAGGTGCGCACCAAGGCCAAGAAAAAGAAGTACATCACAGGTGCGCACGGCAGTGGGTCGGCACGCCAGAAAGCCAAATACCGTGAGCAGCGTGCCAACCGCCACAAGCGGTAGACGCACGTGCCAGACTTTATAAAGCACAACGAGAAAGCGCAGACGGGAGACATGCTCCTGTCTGCGCTTTCTCGTTGTGGCCGCCCTTCGGCCGTGGTCATGTCGGCGGCGCGGCTGTGTCATGTCGGCATCTATACTGTGGGCAGCGTTATGCCTGTGGTGGGGCCGTTGTCGAAGGGGAAGTCCTCGCCCCCTACGCCAATGCCTTCCTGCCGCTGCATGATGCTGTCAGTGCCGTATTCAGCACCGTCATGCCCCTCATCGCGGTCGTGTTGTCCGCTCTG
>JALFIM010000100.1 GCA_022775985.1 Prevotella sp. | reverse complement strand
GCCGCCGACACGTCAGCAGCGGCCACGGGCACTTATCACGGTAAAACATCAACGACATGGACACACTCAAAAAGACATTCGCCTCGAAACTGTTGGACATCAAGGCGATAAAACTTCAGCCCAACGACCCGTTCACATGGGCATCAGGATGGAAGTCGCCATTCTACTGCGACAACCGCAAGACCCTCTCGTTCCCAGAGCTGCGCAACTTCGTGAAGCTGCAGCTCGTACACGCCGTCATGCAGCACTTCCCCGAGGCCGGGGCCGTGGCAGGAGTGGCCACGGGAGCCATAGCCCAGGGCGCACTCGTGGCCGACGAGCTGAACATGCCCTTCGTGTACGTGCGCAGCAAGGCCAAGGATCACGGCATGGGCAACCTCATAGAGGGTGAGCTGCCGGCCGGCAGCAAGGTGGTGGTCATCGAGGACCTCATCTCCACGGGCGGAAGCAGCCTGAAGGCCGTGGAGGCACTGCGCCAGGCAGGATATGAGGTGGTGGGCATGGTGGCAAGCTACACCTACGGGTTCCCCGTGGCCGCCAAGGCGTTCGCCGATGCCGGCGTGCGTCTGGAGACCCTCACCGACTACGAGCACGTGGTGGAGCAGGCTCTGGCCACCGGCTACATAGCCGAGAGCGACGTGGAGCTGCTCCATGAGTGGCGCAAGGACCCGGCCAACTGGAAGAAGTAAGCCGCCACGCACACATATAATAATAGAATACTTACACCATAGGCGGCGCGGCCCCGGCCGCGGCCGTGTACGCGCCGCCATACCACAGCTATGACTTCAACATTCGAAAGCTCCGTGCGCGAGATAGCAGCGCCGCAGCAGGCAGTGTACGACACGCTGTCAAACCTGCAGAACATAGAGAAGGTGCGCTCGCGCATACCCGATGACAAGGCCACTGGCCTCAGCTTCGACAACGACTCCGTGAGCGTGAGCGTGCCGCCGGTGGGCAAGATAAGCATGCGCATAGTGGCACGCGAGGAGCCCAAGTGCATAAAGTTTGAGACCACTACGAGCCCCGTGCCCTTCAACTTCTGGATACAGCTGCTGCCCGTCACCGCCGCCACGTGCAAGATGAAGCTCACCATCAAGGCCGAGCTCAACCCCTTCATCAAGGGCATGGTGAAGAAGCCCCTTGAGGAGGGCATAGAGAAGATAGCCGATGCCCTGCAGGCCATCAGCTACGTCTGACAGTACAGCCGCAGCGGCCGCATGAGAAGCGCGGCCTCACGTGACAGGACACAGTAAAAAGACAACGACAAAAACGGGACACGCTCGTGCCCCACCTATGATATTATGGCAAACAAACTCTGGGAAAAGAACTTCGAGGTGAACCGCGAGATAGAGCGGTTCACCGTAGGGCGCGACCGCGAGATGGATCTCTACCTCGCTGGGTACGACGTGCTCGGGTCTATGGCGCACATCACCATGCTCGAGTCCATAGGGCTCCTCACCAAGGAGGAGCTGGACAAGCTGCTCCATGAGCTCAAGGACATATACGCCACCTGCGAGCAGGGGGCCTTCGTCATAGAGGACGGCGTGGAGGACGTACACTCGCAGGTGGAGCTGATGCTCACGCGCCGGCTCGGCGACATGGGCAAGAAGATACACAGCGGACGCTCACGCAACGACCAGGTGCTCGTAGACCTCAAGCTCTACACGCGCAGCGAGCTGCACGCCGTGGTGGAGGCCGTGAAGGTGCTCTTCGACGAGCTCATAGCCAAGAGCGACCAGTACAAGGACGTGCTCATGCCAGGATACACGCACCTGCAGATAGCCATGCCCAGCTCCTTCGGGCTGTGGTTCGGCGCGTATGCGGAGTCATTGGCCGATGACATGCTCTTCCTGCTCGCCGCATGGCGCATGACCAACCGCAACCCGCTGGGCAGCGCGGCAGGGTACGGGTCGTCGTTCCCGCTCGACAGGGCCATGACCACACGGCTGCTCGGCTTCGACTCCATGGACTACAACGTGGTGTACGCGCAGATGGGACGCGGCAAGATGGAGCGCAACGTGGCCTTCGCCATGGCCACGGTGGCGGGCACCATAGCCAAGATGGCGTTTGACGCGTGCCTCTTCAACAGCCAGAACTTCTCGTTCGTGCGCCTGCCCAAGGAGTGTACCACGGGCAGCAGCATCATGCCGCACAAGAAGAACCCCGACGTGTTTGAGCTCATACGCGCCAAGTGCAACAAGCTGCAGAGCCTGCCGCAGCAGATTATGCTCATCATGAACAACCTGCCCGTGGGCTACTTCCGCGACCTCCAGATTATCAAGGAGGTGTTCCTGCCGGCCTTCGGCGAGCTCAAGGACTGTCTGCAGATGGCCGCATACATCATAAACAAGATGCAGGTGAACGAGCACATCCTCGACAACCCGATGTACGACCCCATGTTCTCGGTGGAGGAGGTCAACCGCCTCGCCGCCGACGGCATGCCCTTCCGCGACGCTTACAAGAAGGTGGGACTGGAGATAGAGGCCGGCACCTTCCGCGCCGACCACCACATACACCACACACACGAGGGCAGCATAGGCTGCCTGTGCAACGACAAGATAGCACGGCTCATGGAGCAGACGCTCGGAGAGTTCCACTTCGAGCGCGTGAGCCAGGCCGAGAACGCACTGCTTGGACGCTCATGACCGTACACGCCCATACCACACACCGCCCACGGCGCATGCTGCGCCGCACGCTGGCGGCGCTCGCCGCGCTGTGCCTCACGGCCACGTCGTGCGGCGATAGCGAGAGCATGTACTGCCGCTACCCGTGCCGCTTCGTGTTCAACCCGGCCACGCACGCCTCCTCGGCGGCACTGCTCACCACCGTGGGCACGCCCGGCACGTTCTGCACGGTGAGCCGCGTGACCAAGGGCGGCGCGTCGTACTACCACTTCGTCACTACCGACGGCATCAGCGACGACGTGATATTCACCATGGAGGACCAGCGCTCCACCGTGCTCATAGGGCTCAACAACGCCATAGTGTTCGGCTACGGCAACGTGGACGACCCGCCCGTGCTCTACGCCTACGACATGGAGTGCCCCAACTGCTTCGACCCCGAGGCCATACCCGTGCGCAGCCATCAGATACGCACGGCGCAGACGGGCATGGCCACATGCCCCACCTGCCACAGGCAGTACAACCTCAACACGGGCGGCAACGTGGTGGGAGGCGACCCCGGCAAGCAGTTGTCGCGATACCGCGCACACTACGCACCGGGCGGCGTGCTGTCCGTAATCAACTGACCGCCGCCCCACGTGGCAGCGCATGCACGCCAGCGGTGTAGTGCGCGGCGCGGCATGATGCGTTGTGGGTAGGCATAAATTCTTAAAATGTGTAAATAGTTTTGGTCATTACGATATAAACGACTAACTTTGCACAACTTTATTATAGCACATGCGGGAATAGCTCAGTTGGTAGAGCACAACCTTGCCAAGGTTGGGGTCGCGGGTCCGAGTCCCGTTTTCCGCTCACTTCTATGAGAGGTTGGATGCAACCCATGATTTTAACGATGCCGCAATGGTGGAATTGGTAGACACGAGGGACTTAAAATCCCTTGGCCAGAAATGGCCGTGCGGGTTCGAGTCCCGCTCGCGGCACTTTCCTAAACTTTTATTTTGTATGAGACATTATCAAGTCCTCGCGTTTACCGCGTGTTCATTCTTAGCACTCACTTCATGCTCAAAGAAAATGGCGCTCAGCGCCGACAACTTCACCGTCACTCCCAATCCGCTTGAGACACAGGCCGGACAGGTACCCGCTACCATCAACGTGGCGTTCCCCGAGAAATTCATGAACAAGAAAGCCGTGGTGACGCTCGTGCCCGAGCTCCGCTACGCCGACGGACAGGCCGTACAGGGCCAGACTGCCACGTTCCAGGGCGAGAAGGTCATGGGCAATGACGAGGTCATATCCTACCGCCTGGGCGGACGCAAGACCATGAAGACCACCATCGGCTACCAGCCGGGTGTAGGCATGGAGCAGAGCGAGCTCTGGATGACGTTCAACGCACGCAAGGGCAAGAAGGCCGTCAGCATACCGGCAGTGAAGGTGGCCGACGGACTCATCGCCACATCGGAGCTGTACAAGAAGACCATACTCAGCGACGGCGGCTGCATAGCTCCCGACACGTTCCAGCGCGTCAACGAGCAGAAGCAGGAGGCCAACATCAAGTTCCTCGTCAACCAGGCCACGCTGCGCCAGAGCGAGCTGAAGAACAACTCCGTGAAGGAGTTTGTCAACATGCTCAAGAAAATCAACGCCGACCGCGAGGGACTCAACATCAACAACGTGGAGATACAGGCATACGCCTCTCCTGAGGGCGGCTTCAGCTTCAACAACAAGCTCGCCGGCAAGCGTCAGAACGTGTCTGAGGGATACGTCAAGGACCAGCTCAAGAAGAACAAGGTAGACACCGGCATCGACGCGCACTACACCGCACAGGACTGGGACGGCTTCCAGCGTCTCGTGCAGGCCTCCAACATACAGGACAAGGACGTGATACTGCGCGTGCTCTCCATGTACAAGGACCCCGAGGAGCGCGAGCAGCAGATACGCAACATGAGCGCCGGCTTCCGTGAGCTCGCCGACGGCATCCTGCCCGAGCTCCGCCGCTCACGCCTCATCATACACTACGAGGTAATAGGCCGCAGCGACGAGCAGATAGCAGAGCAGTACAAGAGCGATGCCGCCAAGCTCTCTGCCGACGAGCTGCTCTACTACGCCACACTCGTGGAGACCAACGCAGAGAAGGAGCAGGTGTACAAGAAGGCCGCTGAGCTCTACGACAAGGACTACCGCGCCTTCAACAACCTCGCCACTCTCGCACTCATCAAGGGCGACAAGGCTGCCGCTGCCGCATATCTCGACAAGGCTCTCAGCAAGAACGCCAACGCCGCCGAGGCCAACGCCAACAAGGGCCTTATGAGTCTGCTCGACGGTGACGTGAAGGCCGCCGAGGCCGCCATTGCCAAGGGCTCGGGCTCTGAGAGCACGGCATACGCACAGGCAGTGCTCAACATCGCCAAGGGCAACTACGCACAGGCCGAGAAGCTCTTCGGACGTGAGTACACCAACAGCGCGGCTCTCGCCCAGACTCTCACCAAGAACTACGCCGCCGCCGCCACCACGCTCGACAAGGTGGAGAACGCCGATGCCGTGACCAGCTACCTCCACGCCATCGTGGCAGCACGCCGTGGCAACAAGTTCGCCGCTTCATCGTACCTGAAGGAGGCCCTGCAGAAGGATCCCTCGCTCAGCGACTACGCAAGCAAGGACCTCGAGCTCGCCATAACAAGAAAATAAGCTCACACTGACGCGGCCCCATCGTGGGCCGCACAAGCGGACGCTTTCATCCGACGACAATGAGACATACGCTATATTTACTGATACTCACCCTGGTTCTGGTGTCATGCGGGACCGACAGTCATCACTTCAAGATAGACGGCCGGCTCCTTCACCTCAACCAGGGTGAGTTTTACGTTTACAGCCCCGATGGCGGCTCGCGCAAGATGGACACCATACGCGTGGAGGCCGGACGCTTCTCTTACGAGACGCAGTGCGACCGCGAGATGACGCTCATGATAGTGTTCCCCAACTTCACGGAGCAGCCCGTGTTCGCGCAGCCGGGCAAGACCGCCGACGTGAAGGGCGACGCATCGCACCTCAAGGAGCTGCAGGTGAAGGGCACCAAGGCCAATGAGCTGATGACGGGCTTCCGCCAGCAGGTGGCCACGGCATCGCCGCCGGAGGCCGTGAGGCTCGCGCGGCAGTTCATCACCGACCACCCCGAGAGCATCGTCAGCACATACCTCCTGCGCAAGTACTTCCTGCAGACCGCCAACCCCGATGCCGCCACAGCGCGGCAGCTCACCGAGCTGATGATAGCGCGGCAGCCCGACAACGGCAGCCTGAAGCGCATAAGGCACTCGCTCAAGGACTTCGGCACCACGGCCGTGGGCGCGGCACTGCCCGCCGTCAGCGCGTACGCCATAGACGGCAAGCCCGTCAGCAAGGCCACGCTGTCGCAGACCGCCGTCACCATAATATGCACGTGGGCCACATGGAACTACCAGAGCATCAGCATGCTGCGCCGCTGTGCCGACGCGGCCGCCCAGACCGGCGGCAAGGTACAGGTGGTGGGGCTCTGCGTAGATGCCAGCCGCGCCGAGTGCCGCCGCACCATGCAGCAGCAGAACATATCATGCACTGTGGTGTGCGACGAGCAGATGTTCGCCTCGCCTGTGATGCGCAGGCTCGGACTCGCCGACGTGCCCGACAACATGGTGGTGCGTAGCGGCCGCGTGGCAGCCGCACACCTCGACGACACGCGCCTCACGGAGATGGCCTCCGGCCGCTGATGCCGTCTCGCCAGCTCATACTTGACTGGCGGATACATCGGTCTGCGCCGTGTGAGACTGCTGAATTTATAACCGCATAAATGTGCCGCTGACGAGCCGCTGTACATCGGCGGCACACGCGTGGTGCAGCCAAGGAGTGCAAACGAATAAACTTCCGTCCATAACCATTACCTATATACGACTATACCCTTTCGGGTGCAAATGCAGCGATTCTACACCGCATTGCACCCGAAAGGGTATAATCATTATTGTTTCTGCTTCAATACCTCATCCCTTTCTTGTTTCCAAGCCTCAAGTTTGCTTAGTATCTTGCGTTTGAACACAGCATGATGTTTTAAATCATGGGCAAAGATAATGCAAGTGCGAGAGCTGGTGGAGCTTGCTCCGATTGCCGAGCCGCAGCTTATCTTATGCAGAGATATGCAATTTTTGTTGCAAATCAGGGGCAAGTGTGGTTGAAATTTGTTGCAAATCAGGGGCAAATCAGGGGCATTGCCTTTTCACCTCAACTTCAACATTCTTGCTATTATCAGTCGCTTGTATTGCCGCTTGAAGTCATCGGCTAAGAAAGAGCAGTCTATGAGGTCAATCCATTTTATCAGGGCCTTGCGGAATTTCTTGGCAATATTGTCGAGCACTTTCTCGTTCACCCCCGATGCTGTTATCGAACGCTCGAAGTCGTGGCGTTGGAGCCGTGCCTTCTTGCCGTTGAGAGTCAGTGCGAGCTCCTCCTTGTCCTCGGGCATCACTATGGCAGTGGACAGCAGATCGTAGGCGGGTGTGAGGCTGTAGCCCAGTGGTGTCTTGTAGAGCGAGAAGTTCTTGAGGTGCATGTCGGAGTTGCCCGTTATCCACGAGAACACCACCACCTCCCAGAAGTTCACAAGGTCGAGCTGCGGTGTGGCGGAATACTTCCTTATCAGTTTGGCAATCTGCTCGTATGAGCCCTTGTACTTGTATTCCGTCAAGCGTTCCGACAACTGGCACATGTCCTCCATGGCTATTTTCGAGCCATCCTTCTCGCGGTCTATGCGGCGTGTGATGTAGCACAGCTCACCGTCGGCGAAACGGATAAGCGAGTGCGGCACGACAGCTATTTTAGCAGCCTCTGCCATGTGCATTGTCAAGTCCTCAAGTTCTGGCAGGGCGCGGTAGATGTCGGTCTGCGGCTTGAGAATGTAGCGTCCCCACAGACCGACGATAGTAAATCGGTCTGGCTCGTTTCTGCCGCCTGGGTTTATGTCGAGTGACAGCTTTGCTTGTACACCCGTCAGCGTGGTCTGTGCGCGAACTACTTGCTTGGCAAGGTCGGCAATCTGACTGCGGCGGTATGACAGTACTGGGGCTTCCTTTGTACCGAACATCTTGCGGGCACAGGTGGGATGAAAGTCTGTCTGTCCGTCCTTCAACGGTTTATAGCAATAAAGGCATTTTTCCATAGCAGTGACTTTTTAGTTTTCTTCGGGCACCACGCTCACAGCTCCGATGCAGTCCTTGCAGCAGGCGAGCAGCAGTGACATGCGGTCGCGCTGGTTTATCTTCCAGCTGCGTTCGGCTATGTTCAGCAGCCAGCCTTCAGGTATCAGCCCGTCGAAAAACGGAAAAAGTACCTTATCCTCATAAGGTTCATCGCGTAGCGGCATGGTAAGGCTTATGGCTTCGGCATCAGGCGTTTGCAGATATGCAGCATCGTAGACAAACGAGAAGCCGTTCTCGTCCTCGGTGAGCAGTCCGGCATATCGGTCATACATGAAAATCTTGGCTTTCTTCATACTGTGTTATTTGTCGTTGTGTGGTATGGTTCGGAGAATGCACCTCCTGCGCTACCGTTGGTTTACACTCGGCACCGCCCCCACTTCATGTCCGAACAGGGCCAGCACCTGGTTCACTTTGTCAAGACGCAGGGTGGGCTTTCCTTGCTCCAAGTCGCGCACAAACCTCAGTCCTACGCCCGATTTTTCTGCCAAATCCATCTGCGTGAGGTTGAATATCTTGCGTCTTTCCTTTACGAATGATGATATAGGTGTTTCCATATTTATTATAATGATTATACCCTTTCGGGTGCAAATATAGCGATTTTATTGCGTATTACACCCGAAAGGGTATAATTATTTATGCGATATCACCAGTAAAAAGGGGTATTGTGCAGGAATTTTGACTGCCGTGGCAAGAAAACCGCTGCATAGTTTTGTCAGGCCGCGCAAAACCGTTACTTTTGCCTTGTCAAAACACCAATATATCAACCCACAAAATACCTTCTGACAATATGCTTGTAAAGACTTATTCCGCTGCCGTCAACGGACTCGACGTGACCACCGTCACCGTGGAGGTGAACATCATCCCGGGCGTGATGTACCGCATGACGGGGCTTGGCGACACCGCCGTGCGCGAGGGCCGCGACCGCATAGCGTCGGCACTGCAGAACAACGGATATAAGTTTCCGCACGGCGACATCACCATCAACCTCGCCCCTGCCGACCTGCGCAAGGAGGGCAGCGCCTTCGACCTGCCGCTGGCGATAGCCATACTGGCCGCCAGTGGAGCCATCGTCGCCGATGCGCTCCAGGAGTACATGATGGTGGGCGAGCTGAGTCTCGACGGCACGCTGCAGCCCATAAAGGGCGCGTTGCCCATAGCCATAAAGGCGCGTGCCGAGAAACTGAAGGGGCTGATAGTGCCGCGCCAGAACGTGCGCGAGGCGGCCGTGGTCAACAACCTCGCCGTGTACGGCATGGACTCCATCACCGACGTGATAAACCTCGTCACGGGCAAGCAGCACTACGAGCCCACGGTGGTGGACACGCGGCGTGAGTTCTACGAGCAGCAGAGCCGCTTCGACCTCGACTATGCCGACGTGCGCGGCCAGGAGAACGTGAAGCGTGCGCTGGAGGTGGCGGCGGCCGGCGGACACAACCTCATCATGGTGGGGCCGCCGGGCTCGGGCAAGTCCATGATGGCCAAGCGTCTGCCCTCTATACTGCCGCCGCTGTCGCTCGCCGAGAGCCTCGAGACCACGCAGATACACAGCGTGGCGGGCAAGCTCCAGCGCGGCACGTCGCTCATATCGCAGCGTCCGTTCCGCTCGCCCCACCACACCATATCAGAGGTGGCGCTCGTGGGCGGAGGCGTGAACCCACAGCCCGGCGAGATATCGCTCGCGCACAACGGCGTGCTCTTCGCCGACGAGCTGCCGGAGTTCAACAAGACCACCCTTGAGGTGCTGCGCCAGCCACTTGAGGACCGCCGCATAACCATATCGCGTGCCAAGTACACCATAGAGTTTCCGTGCTCGTTCATGTTCGTGGCCTCCATGAACCCCTGCCCGTGCGGCTACTATGGCGACCCCACGCACCGCTGCGTGTGTACCCCGGGGCAGATACAGCGGTACCTCAACAAGATATCGGGCCCGCTGCTCGACCGCATAGACATACAGTGCGAGATAACGGCCGTGCCCTTCAGCGAGATATCTAAGGCCTCGCCTGGCGAGCCGAGTGAGGCCATACGGCAGCGCGTGATGAAGGCACGCGAGCGGCAGACAGCACGTTTCAGCGGCACGCGCGGCGTACACTGCAACGCACAGATGACCGAGCGCATGATACACCAGTATGCCGAGCCCGACGCCGAGGGCACCGACCTGCTGCGCATGGCCATGCAGAAGCTCTCGCTGTCGGCCCGCGCCTACAACCGCATACTGAAGGTGGCCCGCACCATAGCCGACCTCGACGGCTCCGACAGCGTGCGGCCGCAGCACCTCGCCGAGGCCATAGGCTACCGCACTCTCGACCGCGGCGACTGGGCGGAGCGCAGGGCGTGACATCGGGGTAGAGGCGGATGGAGGGTTCGTCAGAGATTTTATATGATAGAGTACCTGAAGTTTCTGGTTAAATATAATTGGCTGAAAGCCATATACTCTCATAGCCCAGGGCATCGCCCTGGGTGAATATACAGAATTACGCGATACGCCATGTAAGGGCAAAAGTACTAATTATCAATGCTTTTGCCCTTACAGGGCGTATCGCGTATTAGATAGTAGCTTACTTAGGGCGTTCTTGCTTAGGCAAGCGGCAAAGCCTTAATGTCCCTAAGCTATGCGCTTATTGGGCTTTCAGCCCACACTATTTGTATTTTGACACACTCCCCTATGTGCTTATTGGGCTTTCAGCCCGTTTGGGATTAAATCCGAAACTTGAGTAATTTTGATTATAGAACTGTTGCCCAAACCATTACCTCCATTGAGGTGAAACACTCATAAAACGCTTATTTCAGGCTATTCTGAATATTTTAGCTGATTTTCGGTAAAAATCCCGACAGGGTGCAGACCTTGTCGGGAATGGCGTGCTGTGGTATGCGGTATGTGTGTGCTGCGCTTGATGGGCGGGGCGGTCAGCGGCAGCCGCGCATGCCGTCATCTCTCCTTCACGAAGGTGATGGGCAGGGTGGCGGGCTTGTGGTTGAGCTGCACGGTGGTGGCGGTCTGCGGCGTGCCGCCAGTGGTGGTGTAGGAGTGGCTGAAGGTCACGGTGTCGCAGTCGGAGCCGTCGTTCCAGTTTATCACTATGTCCTTGCCCTCCACGTTCTCGTCGCCCTTGAACTCGCCGAAGAACATCACGAAGTTGCGCGTG
>JALFIM010000088.1 GCA_022775985.1 Prevotella sp. | reverse complement strand
GCCCACGGCATCGATATGTATTATCTCTCCTGCGGTGACTTTCATGAGCAGCGGTGTCATCATGGGGGCGAGGAGGGTGGAGGCGCAGGTCATGCCTACGGAGAATGCCACGTCGCCGTGGCACAGGTAGCTCATGATATTACTCGACACGCCGCCGGGGCAGCAGCCTACGAGCAGTATGCCGAGTGCCAGTGCCGGGTCGAGATGCCACACGTGTACGAGCATGTAGGCCACTCCAGGCATGATGATGAATTGTGCGCATGCGCCGATGAATATGTCGAGAGGCCGGCGGGCCAGTATCTTGAAGTCGTCGGTGGTGAGTGTCAGGCCCATGGTCAGCATTATGATGCCGAGGATGACGGTCTGTGTGGTGCCTCGCACCCAGTCGAATGTGTGGGGAAAGAAGAACGTGAATACCGCTATGCAGATGATGAACACGGAGGTGTTGTCGGCGAGCCATCTGCTCAAGCCCTGAAAAAGTCTTATCATTTCTGTCTGTTTATACCTTGATATGCAGTGTTGCTATAAATTGAATGCAAAAGTAATATTTTTCTTTTAAACAGACAAAGAATTACAGTCTAAACTTACGGATTGTTATGTATTAGGTCTGTTTTTATCATGGCTTTGCCCGTCTGTGATGCCTTATGGCCGTTTGCTTGCTTTGCGCCATGCTGTATTGTGTGGCCATGGGGCTTGGGCTTGGGCATGAATGCAATCGGCCGGCACGCCCATGGAGGTCGGTGCCGGCCGATGATATGGTTATTTCACCAACACTTTCTTGCCGTTGATGATGTAGAGTCCGCTTGTGGCCGACTTCACCTTCTGGCCGCTGATATTGTATATGTTGTCGTTGCCAGTGGCGGTAGTGGCCTCATGCACGCCGTCAATGGCAGTGGGCTTGTCGTTGATGCTTACCGTCACGTCAGCGGCATCGGTGCCAATGGGCAGTGTGAAGTACGCGTTGAGTGCCGGCAGACGGTAGAACGTCTCGTCCTTCTCCACCTCACCGAGTGTCATGTCATCGTTGAGGACAATGATTTTCGTGAGCTTCGCCATGGGGGTCGTGGTGCCGATGAATGAGTAGAGACCCTTCGTCACTATTGAGTTGACGAGCATCCGCATGGTCACACCCTCGGCTATGGGGTCTTTCACATCCTCACGTGTGCGTATAAGGTATGGCTTCCCGGCTTCCATCTCGCTTACATTCTCAAACTCAAGTCGTTTCTCCTTCTGCGATGCCGACTTGAATGCCGCCACCTCCGTGCCCTCGCCGAATGCAGAGGCTATCTGCCCGGCTGTCAGTGCGAACGGCAGACAGATGGAGTTCCACTTGTCCGCGCTCAGCGTGCGGCCTATGAGCACGTCTATTGTCTTGCCATTGTATTTGGTCATGGTGAGTATGTTGGGCTTGCTCTCGTCCACGCTCACCATGTTGGTCAGCAGCACGTCGTCGAGGAGCAGTGCTGAGAAGGCGTTGGGGTTGGTGAATGACAGGCGCGTCTTGGCGGTGCAGCCCTTGAGTATGAGCTTGAACGTGCCGAACTCCTTGTTGGGCAGGTCTACGTATGCCACATTGCTGCCTGTCTCGGTGAACTCTCCGTCAGATATGGCGGTGATTTTCAGGCGTGTGTTGTAGTTCTTGGTGGTGCCGGCCCGGAACGTGAGTATGGCAGCGCCGTTGAGGTTCTCGAGCACTGGCGACTGCAGATTGCCTGTGGTGCCTATCACTATGCACTTATTGGCAGGGCGCACGTCGGTGAGGGTGTTGGTCCATCCCTCGTTTATGGTGCCCTTGGTGCTGAACTCCCACATCTTCAGGCTGTAGGCTATATCCCAGTTGCCGTCGTTGCCTCCCTTGCCAGTCATGTCGTCGAACGACTCATAGAACAGGGTGTCACTTGCCGCCACCTGACCGCCGGTGGACTGTGCGCTTACCGTTAAGGACATGGTCGCGAACATGGCCGCAACCATAGTTTTGATACTTTTCATCTTGATGTATGTTGGTTTATATGTTTATCCGTGAATGAGTGTGCCGCCATTGTGCGCCACGTATGGCGCGGTGGTATGATGCTTGTCGTTGTTCGGCTGCAAAATTACAACAAAAATCTGAAATGGTGATGCCTGTGTATTTTTTTTGATACGCTTTCGGCTTCAGCCCGATACAATAGTATCATGGATGTGAACAGTACTTGCCGTATAATATATTGATTTACAATATGTTGCAAAACGGTCCATTTCGCACTGCGAAATGGGCCGTTTTAGGTTGCGAAATGGGCCGAATCGCGCTGCGAAACGGGCCGTTTCGTGATGCGGTATGGCTTGTTAGGTAGTCGGCAATGATCGTGCCTGTTCGTGCCTGTGTGCCTGTCGTGGTGGCCGGCTTGCCACGATGGGGCGTTATTTTATGTTGTAGCGCAGACCTATTTGCAGACTGAAGTTGCACGGATGCTCCTTGTATATGTTCTGCACGCTGCTGTTGTTGTCGAAATAGTAGCGCACGCCAGGCTCCACGTATATGCCGGCCTGTGGCACGAAGTTGAGCTGCACGCCGGCAGATGCCCCTGCCGAGAATTGCGGACGGTCTTTCTTTATGTCAGTGTTTACGTTGTTTGACTGTAAGTTTGCCGACACGTTGAAGTCGGCCTGTGCCCCTGCCTGTACGTAGGTCTTGAGCATGCGGTTGCCCCACACGGTGTAGCTCACGTTGAGCGGCACGCCTATGTAGTAGAGGGTCTGGCTCTCCTTCTGCATGTTGTTGGCTGTACCGCGCTCGAAGTCGGAGGTGGTGCGCGTGAGCACCAGTCCGGTGCTTACGGCCATGCGGTCGGTGAGACTGTACGATGTGGTGAGACCGAACGACATGGGCATGTGGTGTGAGCTTTTCTCGTGGCAGTCCTCCGTGAGTATAGTGTTGACACGGAGCAGCGCCATGGAGTTGTCGGTAGACGAGTGTAGTATGGGGCGTATGTTGCCATTTACGTCGTATGTGCCCATGGAGCCCTCGGTGCTCACTCCTACGTTCCAGTGTGAGCGGTGGCTGCGTGCGCCGGCCGTGCCAGAGTCGCCCGTGTCAGGCGGCAGCGGCAGTTTCTTGGCCCGCACTGCTTGCGTGCTGCGTGTGGGCGTAGAAGGGGCTTCGCTCTTGCGTGCTGCTGCTGTGGCCGGCTCTTTGGCACTTTCGGCCACAGCCTGTGGCGCGGCGGCTTGCATATTGTCGCTATATGGCGCGGTCATACGGCTCTCGCTGTTGTTGGCATAGGCTGCTCTGCGTGTGGTGCTGCGTGTCATCGTGGTGGTGGCATCGGCCGTCAGCACGGTGGCTTCCGGTGTGGAGTGGGTGGCTGTGGCGGCTGCTTCTGGGGCCTGTGCCGTAGAGGCTGTGCGCTGGCCGCGCAGTTGGCTTGTGGCCGACTCTATGCCGGCTATGGTCTGCGTGTCCTTGCTCACCCCATTGCCGAGGTACACGGCCGTGGTGGTGAGCACCGCTATGATGACGGCAGCGGCCGCCGCCCACCATAGCTGTCGGCGGCGGTGCGTGATGGTGGTATGTGTGACGGGCGCGTCAGAGGGCGCGTCGAGTCGCTGCTCTATACGGCTCCACAACTCGTCGGGTGCGTCGATGCTCGCGTCGGCGAGCCTGTCGCGCAACTGGTCTGTCCAATCTTTATGCGTCATGTCGTTATTGTCGTTTGTTGTACTGTTCTATCATTTTGCCAAGCAGTTTCTTGGCGTGGAAGTATTGCGATGCCGAGGTGCATTCCTTTATCCCCAGCTTGGCGGCTATCTCCTTGTGGCTCATCTGCTCGAACACGAACATGTTGAGCACCACGCGGTAGCCTGTGGGGAGCTGACCTATCAGTTCGAAGAGCACCTTGTCGCTGATGCCGCCGATGTCGGGCGATGGCGTGTCGGCCATGTCGGGTATGGTGTCGCTGATGCTTATCATGTTGCGGCGGCGCAGGAAGTCGAGAGCCATGTTTGATGCTATGCGCGATATCCATGCCTTCAGCGAGCCTGTGCCACGGTACTCGAAGCCACCGAATGACGTGAGCACCTTCACGAACGTGTCTTGTACGATGTCGAGCGCGTCGTCCCTGTTCGGAACGTAGCGCATGGCTATCGCCATCACATGTCCCGAATATTGGTCGTAGAGGGTGCGCATGGCCTTGCGGTCTCCACGTTTTATGTCGCTTACGAGTCGTTCTTCTGTCTGCACTTCGCTGTCTGGGTTATTTTGTGCGCCGTGTGGTGGCGAATTTCATTGTGAGGTCGGCCTCTACGGTGCGCACGGTCTGTCCTTCATTGTCGGCAAGTTCCACTCTCGCCACGTACAGGGTCATGGTGTAGTTGCCCGAGAGGCGTGAGTATGTGGCTATGTGCCGGCGGTGCTGGGTGTTGAAAGGCGATGCGAAGTATATCCTTGCCGTGACGTTCTGGTCGTCTATGGTGGCCGGCGTACTCCACATGCTGCTGTTGAGCTGCATGTATATGGCCTGGTCTGAGATGCCAGTCTCGGTGTAGGGCACCACGAAGCCGGTGGTGTTGTCGCAGCTTACGTTGCTGTGCGGTATGGCCATGCGGAGTATGGCTGCGAAGGGTATGGTGCCGAACGAGAAACCGCTGGAGCTCGCTGTCATCTCGGCGGTGCCGGCGTTGTAGTTGCCTATGGTCCAGTTGCCTTCATATACGGCCTGTGCCTTGTCGTTGACGGGGCCTTGTATGATGCCGTTGGGCATGCTGTCGTCTGACGTGCATGCCGTGGTGAGCAGCAGCAGGGCCAACAGCAGGTGGTTGATGTAGTGTGGCATATTTGTATTGTTTATATGTTAAACTGACAAGTGGCGCGAATATTGCATGGGGAAAAACAAAAAAAGCAGACACGGCATGGCGTCCGTGTCTGCTTTATGTGGTTGGTAATATGTGTGGTAAGTGGCCTTGGCATGTCTCATGTCGTGCCGTCACTTGCATCATGCCGTACCGTCATTTACGCGCTTTCGGGGAGTTGCGTCTGCCGAGGTCGTCGTAGAGGGTCTGCAGTATGGCCTTGCCCTTGCTCACGCGGTCGCCGTCTGGCGCTACGCGGAAGAACACCTTGTCCGACACATTGTCGTAGACGCTCACGCCGCTGTTGTCGAGAAACGCGAAACCGTTGTCGAAGGTGTAGAACGCGAACGGCTCGTCGTAAGTGGCGCTGAGCACGTTGCGGCTGAACGCGAAGTCGTCATGGCGCAGTCCGAGCTGTGCGAGCAGGGTGGCGGCGAGGTCGGTCTGGTTGATGATTTTCTCGAATGTCATGGGCTTGCTGACGGCTCCTCCAGTCCAGATGATGGGTATCCTGAAGAAGCGCGGGCTGAAACGCTCGCCCTCCTTGGGGTATGGTATGCCGTGGTCTGGCAGCAGCACTATGAGCGTGTTGCGCCACTGGGGCAGTTTCCTGAACTTGCTGATGAACTCGCCTATGCAGTGGTCGGTGTAGGCGAAGGCGTTGTAGTGGTCGTCGGCGAACTTCTTGAACGGCACCTCGAATGGCTCATGGCTGCTCAGCGTGAGGAAAGCCGTGAACCACGGCGACTTGCCGTCGCGCTCCTTGAGCATGTCGTAGAGCCTGTTGAAGGTCGTGCCGTCGGGCACTCCCCACTTGCTGTAGTTGCGGTCAGACAGAGAGAAGTCGTCCTGCGAGGTGATATGCTGGAATCCTCCGCTCATAAGATAGCTGCGCATGTTGGTGAAGTCTATGTCGCCACCGTAGAGGAAGTCGGTCTTGTAGCCGGCTTTTGCCAGCGTAGACGCTATGTTCGGCATCGTCCGGCTGATGTTCGGCACCTTCATTACCGACATGGTGGGCAGTCCGGGATAGCCGCTGAACGTACACACTGTGCCCCTGTCGGTGCGGAAACTGTTGGCGAAGGCACGTGAGAAGAACACGCCGCTGTCGGCAAGCTTGCACAGGTTGGGAGCTACGCCGGCTTGCCCGCCGAGTTTCTCCACCATGGTGGCACCGAATCCCTCCATGAATATCACTAAGATATTGGGTCGTGCGGTGTTGAGTACGTATGTGGTGGCGGCATCGCTCTTGCCGTACAGTCCCTGCATGAGGCGCTTGCGGGTAGGCTCGTCATAGAAGTTGAACTCGTCCTCGTACCGTTTCTGCTTGGAGGTGCTTGACAACAGGCTGAACACTGGGTTCACTGCCGACATGTTGAGGAACTGGTCGCTGCTGTAATAGGCATCGCCTACGTTGGCCGTAGACACCCTTATGCCGCCGCGTATTACTAAGAACAGCAGTCCGCCGATGGGCAACGCGCATATCGTGGCGAGCATCTGCTGGCCTATCATGTTGACTTTGGGCAACTGGCGAGGGGTGAACAGGCACATAAGCAGCGTCATTATGGCCGTGAGTATGAGTATCGCGGCCACGCGTATCGCTATGAACTTGCCCGAGACACTTGCCAGGGCGTTGCGTGGGGAGTCTATATAGATGAATACGGAGGCATCAAGCTTGGTCTGCCAGAAGTCAAACAGCGACATGTCGCTTATGAAGATGAGCGACAGCAGCAGCATTATGATGATGTAGTATGGCAGCAGCAGCTTGCGGAAAGGCATGTGCCTGAACCATACCGAGGCAATGATTACGATGAAGGGGAATATGGTGAGGTAGCCGGTGGTGGTGGCGTCGAGCCCTGCTCCGTGCAGCATCACCTCAAGATAGTCGCCGAATGAGTATTCGTGCTGTGCATTGTATAGCATGAATACGGGCTTTTGTAGTATGGCGAATGCCCATACTGTGATAAAGAATGATATGAGATATTTTAGTCTACTCCACATTACACGTTCTTTATTTGGGTGTTGTCGTTTATTTGTATTGATGCTCCGTGCTTGCCATTGCGGCCCTTTGAGCTTGTCATTGAAACTCATCGTGCTTGTCATTAAAGCCCTTTTGCTACGCCACATATTCTCTCTTGTCGCGCCACAAGGACTTTTCTGTCACGCCATGGATGCCCTTTTGTCATGCCACGGATGCTCTTTTATCACGCCATGGATGCTTTTCTGTCATGCCATGTCGTAGTCAGAGGTGTTTCATTATGAAGTCGCGGCATTTCTCCATGAGCCATTTCGGGGTGCTTGTGGCTCCGCATATACCTACTGT
The DNA here is from genome assembly GCA_022775985.1 of Prevotella sp. Lineage (GTDB taxonomy): Bacteria > Bacteroidota > Bacteroidia > Bacteroidales > Bacteroidaceae > Prevotella. The sequence goes on along the minus strand of JALFIM010000088.1, from coordinate 27,434 downwards.
CCCCACACCGTCAAGCCATGTGATGTCTATTTCCTCTGGCTGTTCTATGAGATGACAGTTGGGGTTTACGCGTCGGCACTCGTTGAAAAGCACCTTGCCGTTGCTGCTCTTCCTGCCGCATACGAACAGAATTATGTCGTGACGGGCGGCGAATGCGCCTATGTTTGGCATGCGGTTGGCCACCTGACGGCATATAGTATCGAAACTCTTGAACGTGGCCGTGGGTGCTATGTGCGACTGGATGTACTCTATTATGCGGTGAAACTCGTCAAGACTCTTCGTCGTCTGTGAGTATAAATAGGTGTCACGCGAGAAGTCCAGCCGCTTCACGTCGTCTATGTTCTCCACCACTACGGCCTTGCCCTGTGTCTGTCCTACCAGCCCGAGCACCTCGGCATGGCCGTTCTTGCCGAATATTACAATCTGTGCTTGCGGATTGGAGTCGTACTGTCGCTTGATGCGGCGTTGCAGTTGCAGCACTACGGGGCATGTAGCGTCTATTATCTGTATGTCGTTGGCCTCGGCGGTGGAGTAGGTCTGTGGCGGTTCTCCGTGCGCACGGAGCAGCACTTTCACGCCTTTGAGCCTGCTCATGTCATCGTGGTTGATGGTGATGAGCCCTCTTTCGTGCAGCCTTTCCACCTCCATGCCGTTGTGTACGATGTCGCCAAGGCAATACAGCGTGTTGCCATCAGCGAGCTCTTCTTCGGCTTTCTTTATGGCAGTAGTCACTCCGAAGCAGAAGCCACTGCCGCTGTCAATCTCTATCTGGAGCATTATTGTTGTCTCACATTAACGTTAATAGTGACCTTTGCGTTGTCAGGGTCGTTGGTAATCATAAGCACTCGCGGCTTGCTTCGTGCCGACTTCAGCATGTCGGCGAGTACCGTGACCTTGAGTTTCGCTTCCTTGCCCGGCTCGATACGGGCCTTGCCCAGCGATACTTGCAGTGCCGATGTGAACATGCGCAGGCTCTTTATCTCAAGAACTGACTTGCCCACGTTCTTTATTATGATGACGGCGCGTTGCTTCTTCTTGTTGCCGAATGGCGGAATGTCTATCTTAGTGTCCGACAGTTCGATGTGAGGCGCTGTGGCGAGCTGCCTTGCCGTGAGCTTCTCGAAGTTGGGAAGGAGCACTGCCGAGAGCGTTATCTCCTTGTCCTGTCCTACCTTGTCGCCGGGGAAAGAACCTAAGAACACGCTCGTCTGGTTGAGTCCGAGCTCTGGCAGAAGGCGTGAGTCGAGGGTGAGAGTCACCGTACCATCGTGTCCCGGTGCGAGTTTTGCCGGCGCGATGTCTGCCTTTATGTATTTGGGCAGATGCATTATCTGCGGCATGAGAGTCTGTGATGTGTTGTTGCGGATGTGGAACTGCTGCTGTGGAGTCTCCCCACGGTTTATGTCATCAAACTCTATGTCGTTGCGTTCTGACATCAGTTGTCCGAGCGTGAAGGGGTAATCCACGTTGTAGTCTACTATCTCGCTCACCACAACGCCCTTCATGTGCAGTTCTATGGGTTTGTCGTTGCCCGCTGCATAGAGCCCGATGAGTTTGTCGAAGTGCCCCATTGTCATGGCATCGAACGTGGCCTTGACGGCGAAAGTCTCCCCTGCCACGATGTCGCCTTGCGGATATGTCACGTTGATGCACCCGCAACTGGTCTTTACCTTGCTTATCTTTATGGCGCTGCCGCCCTTGTTGCTGACCTCAAACTCAGCCGTCACGGGCGACTTGTAGGCCACTTGCCCGCAGTCAATGGTGTTGTTTGACACAGCGAGGTGCTGCGCCCGTATGGTGATAGGCATGAGCAGGAGAGCCGTAGCCAGTAATCTTATCTTGTCAATGCGTATGTTCATGTCGTATGTTGTGACTCACTTGTATTGTTTTGCAAATATATCACTTTAATTTCAAAACTCAAAGCAATGTAGTATAGAATTTCTCCGACGGACAAGATGAACGTGACACCGCAGCGTCATAGCATGCCCTGTATGACATGAAAAGCCCGGTTTCAGGTACTCTTCTGCCGAGCGACCTTGAAACCGGGCTTTGATTATCTTATCATGATGCCTTGATTATCTTACCATGAGACTTTGGCTACCTCACCGTGACGACTGTTGACACATCGCGTGCGGCGAATGCAGGACTGTAAGCACACTGTGCCGTACACAAGCCCGTGCGGTAGTCGCCCGTGCGGTCGATGTAGTATGTCGTCTCTATGTGATGCTTGCCCTTGCTCATGGTGCTGTAATAATAATATGTGGCGTTGTCTTTCATCGCCATGTAGCATCCGTTGCTGTAACCGCTCGTCTGTATCACAGGCTCCATACAGGCTGCGCGGTGGTCGGCTATCTGCACGAAGTCGTAGTCGCGGTCGGCTGTCACCACTATGCGCACGGTGATCCTGTCGCCTACACGGAGCCCCGACAGGTCGGTGATGCGGTGTCCGTCCTTGAAGTATTGACGCTCAACTGTCATGCCGGCCGCCGACTTCTTGACATCCGACAGCGGCTGAGTGGCCATGGTGTACACCGCGCCCCACGACGTGCCGTCGGTCTGCTTGTCTATGTCTACCGACTTCACCCCAGTGGCGTCGCGCGACATCTTGGTGTAGCCTAAGGCCGCAGACGACTTCGGGAGGACGGCCTTCACGTCGTCAATCCTCACGTCGGGCATTACGGCATCGGCCGTGAGAGTGGCCTTCGCGGTGCCAGTCAAGAACGCGTAGACGGCATCTACGGTGTTGAGCGGCGTGTCCCATCCCTGCGTGCGCTTGCTTTGGAGAAGCCACAGCAGCATGTTGCTTACGGTCAGTGAGTCGTAGGGCGTGACGCTGCGTATAGCCTCAATGGCCGCTACCTGCGTGGGTATGCGGTAGTCGCGCCATGAGTACTGTGCCTTGTGGGTATCGAAGTACTGTCCCATGTCCGGCTTGCCCACGAGATACTCATGCAGACTCTTGACGAGGGTGGCCGCCTGAGCCTTGTGGCCTGAGCGTTGCAGGATAATGGCCGAGCGTGCCTTGCCGTAGATGGATAGCTGACCGTTGATGTGCGTGAGCTTGTCTATGAGGTAGTCGAAGTCTTTCTGCCCGCTTATACTGAAAGTCCTGCTGTCCTGATTGAGCGTACACAGGTACAGATAGTTGAGTGCCATCTCCGACGGACGGACGTTGGTGTCGCCCCGTTTCTCGCGTTTGCGCATGCGCTCGCACTCCTTGTGTATGCCCGAAGCGAGATAGCTGACGGCTTTGTCAACCATCACGCCCACCTGTCTGTCAACAGTGGTCATGGTGGAGAGCCTTGCCAGTATCTCGGCCACGCTCATGGTGGCGTACATGCTGCTGCCCATGCCCTTCCACCAACTGAAGGAGCCGTCAAATCTCTGCAACTTCTGCAACTTCTGCACGTATGCGTCGATGCGCTGTCCAATGGCAGTGGAGTCGTAGAAAGAGGCCAACTGCTGCATGTTGCGTGTCTCGTTGGCAGCGTTGTTGAGCCATGGAGTCTCGCTGAGCAGAATCTCCTTCAGCTCGCTGTTGGTGGAGAGAGGGCTTACGAGGTCTTTGTCGGCACTCTGCTGCCACTGCTCCACCGCGCTGCGTATGGCCGGTGAACTGTGCATGAGCATGCGGCCTGTCATGTTGACGTACAGTGCCGTGGCGAGACTCATGGCATTGTCGTCGCAGGAACTCGTCACCGATGGCAGAGTCTGCACCATCAGCCACGACGGGTTCTCGGCATACTCCACGGTGAGCGATGCGTCCTTGGCGTTGTCGCCGAGCATGGAGCCCACATCGAAGTGCCTTGCAGCGCGTCCCATGATGGTGAACGGCAGCGTGTTGATGGTATGCTGTGCCGCTGCTATCACTGGCAGGTAGTGCTGCTCGCCGTCGCTGAACCCATTGCCGGATGCTGTGACGCGGCATACGAGCAAGCCGTCGTTCTCCACCGCCGGCATGTCTATGACGAAGGCCGCCGACACTGCCGAGTCGGCAGGGAGCGTCAGTTTCTGCGATGCCGTGTACACCGTGCGGCCGTTGTCGGGGTCGGACAACTCAATGCGCAGCGTGGCCTTGAGGTCGCGCTTGGTGATGTTGGTAAGGCGTACGCCCACCGATGCCTTGTCGGTGGAGCGCACGAAGCGCGGCATATTGGGCTGCACCATGACATCTTTCTGCGCCACGGTCTCGCCGCCGAACACACCCACGCGCATGCTCTTGTCGTGAGCTATGCCCATGACCTTCCATGTGGTGACGCTCTCGGGCACGGTGAATCTTATCTTCACGTCGCCATTGCCGTCAGACATGATGCGTGGCTCGAAGAAAGCCGTCTCGGAGAAGTCGGCGCGTGTGCTTGTACCGTTGGCCTGTGCGGCTGTGTCGCCATTGCCAGCATCGTCGGCCTCGCTCTCGGCCGTATTCATCTTGGCCATCTGTGTGGCCTCCATTCTGTCCTCGGCTACGTAGTCGAACACCTTAGACGTGCCCGTCACGCGTAACATAGCGCCGCGTGCCGCGCTCTTCATGGGCCGCCCCATGCTCTTGATGTACGGCATGGCCATCTCGTTGAGGCCCGGGCCTATGCCGGGGATGTCCATCACGAAGTGGCTGAAGTCGAGCATGCGCTCGGCCAGCGGCTTGAACGGCAGCTCACCGAAGCAGTTTATGTCTCTGAGACGCTGCTCGTTCCATGAGCCGTATGGCAGCGACAGGTAGAGCGGTAGGCGCAGTCTCCAGTCGTAGCGGCTTATCATGTCGAGCGACTTGTCGTACATCGTGGCCATGACCTGCGCCTTGACGGCCTTTCCGTCGGGTGAGCTTACGTGCAGAGTCCACTCCTCCTTCTGGCCGGGTTTCAGACGGTCGCGGAACGTAGTCCACTGTGTTTTCAAGCGTGTGTCCTCAATGGGCCGCTTGATGGTGGCCTCGTGGGTGTAGCAGATGCCGTCCTTGACCCATGCGTAGCACAGCAGTATGGCATCGCCGTACTCAGGCTTGTATGTCAGGCGGCGCGTGTACAGCTCGCCCTTCAGGTCAATGGAGCCGCTCTCTATCACCGAGTCCTTGACTATGGTGGTGTACACTACGTGCTGTTCGGCATCAGACGAGCCGAGCTGTATGTACACCGGCTCCGACTCCGATGCGAAGTGGTCGGCCGAGACGTAGAACCAGTCGTGCGTCTGGGTGGCGGCACGCTTGTCGTCGAGGCTGAACACCACGAAACTGCGCTTTATAGTGTCGTTGCCGCAGTATGCCGTAAGCTGATGACTTGCCGACGACAGCGTGGCGGGGTCTATCTTGCAGGGCACGTTGGCTTTAGCCTTCAGCCTCATGTCGTCTATATAGAACGTCACGTCGCCGTCGATGTCGTTGCCCGCACTGTTCTTGTATGTGAATGTTATGGTGCTGATGCTGTCGCGCACTATCCTCTCGGGGAGGTCGCACTCCAGCACGGTGGGCTTGCTGCCGAGGGGCACTGACGTGCTGCCACGCTGGCTCTCGCCGCTGCCATCGGTGACGGTGGCCGTCACGTCGAACGAGTAGAACCGCGCCATCTGCTCACTGCCGCCCTTGTCCTCGGGCATGGTCAGCGGCACCCTCACGCTGAAGCGTCCGTCGGCATCGGTGGTGGTGGAGTCTGCGGCCACCTCCACGTTGCCCTCGTTGTAGTCGCCTCGCCACCACAGCAGGCGCGGACGGCGTATCACCGTGTACCTCACCTTGGCACCCTGCACGGCAAATCCGCTGAAGGTGCGTGCCGTAGCCGCCATGCTCACGGTGTCGTCTACGGCGTAGGCGGCCTTCAGTGTGTCGAAACTAACGCTGAACGTAGGCCGCTTGTACTCCTCCATTCTCACCGAGGCGAATCCCGATGTCTCGCTGTTGGTGGCGGAGATGCTCACGTGTCCTGTTGGGCCGTCCGACGGCAGCACAAACTTCGTGGCCACGGTGCCGTAGTCGTCAGTGACGACGGTGGTGCTGTCTATGACCTTGCCGAACACCGTGACGCATATCTTCATGCTGCTGCCCGGTATGGCGGCATATTTGCTGCCCGACCGCTTGTATGCCACTGCCGACAGATGGACGGTCTGTCCCGGGCGGTAGAGCTTGCGGTCAGTGAACACGTTGATGTAGTGTGTGTCACGGACAGGGTGCAGATGTCTGAAGAAATGTTGGAAACCGAACGGCTCTGCTGCCTTGTCGGTATCGGTGTAGGCATACAGCACGAAATCGTCGTCATCATTCTTCACGTCGTATGCGGCCTCGCCCTTGTCGTCGGTGGTGAGCGTGGCGAGTTTCTTAATCTTGGTACCTTCGTAGGATACGTCCTTTGCAGACAACCTGATGTGCGCTCCTGCCACTGGCATGCCTGTCGTGGCACTGACGGCGGCGAACCTTATCCTCTCCTTGCTCACGCTCTGCGTCATGACGTATATGTCGCTGACGTGCAGCAGACAAGCCTCGTGGCGCATGGAGGTGTTGTCGGTGCTGAACTCCACGAGGTACATGCCCGTTTTCAGTCCGGGTATCTCCATCGTGTCGCGTACCTCCTTGTATGCCGGCAGACCTAAGTATCGGCGCGTCTGCGAGTACGGCTCATCCTTGGTGGCGTGGCTCTTGATGCGTGCGAGGTCTTTCGGATTGTTGGGGTTCAGCTCCGTGTCGCCGTCGATGTTGACGCGTGTCACGGTCATGGTCAGCTCGTTCACGTTGCACAGGCGCATCACCGTCACCTTGCGCGGCGTGTCGGGCGTGAGGCTGTCATCGCCTATCCTTACGTGGAAGCTGGGCAGCGTGAGCCTCGACTGCGCGTTGCGCAGCACGCTCATGCGAGGCCATGCGCCCCAGTGTACGAGCGCGTAGTCTATGAAACTCATCATCTCCTTGGGCGCGGCATCGGCAGCCTCTTTCATCACCGAGTACCGCTCTATGGCCACCTCGCCCGCCACTTGTAGGTCTTTGTACTCATTGAGCAGCGAGTCTACCTTCTGCATGTACTTCGACTTGCGCATCTTCGAGATGCTTCTGTCGCGTGTCTGCCGCAGCATCTTCAGCGCGAGCAGACATGCCGCCGGCCTGTTGCCGGCCTTGAGATAGTAGTCGTGCATGAGCGACAGCTTGCCGGCGGCGAAGCCTATGACGTGCAGCATGTCGTCGCCGAATATGCGGCTGTCCACGCCGTCGGTAACGAACGGCTCATAGCTCGTGGCGTATGCCTTGGCCAGCGCGTCGGGATGGCTCACCGACTTGTCGAAGTAGGCTTGCGCCACATGCTTGGCACTGTCGGACAACTGTGGGTTCTCGGTGTAGTAAGTGCCGAGCACCGACTCGTAGACGGCGGCCAACACCACGTCGGTGCGGGCGGCCTCGGCCTCCAGACGCTCCATGCGTGCCACTTCGGTGTCTACGGAGTCGGGGGAGATGGAGGCGCGTATCACTGCCGCCTTGGTCTGTGCCTTGAGCAGATGGCCGTAGGCCCGCTCGGCCGTAGACTTGCTTATGATGTCCTGAAGCACCTTGAGCTGCGTCTGTGGCAGGTCTTTCTTCTGTGCTGCCGCGTACTGTTTCCACAGTGATGTGTAGCTGTCGGCAAGCAGCGTGGCCGGCATGAGTAGTGCCGACAATAGCAGGGTGATGACGATTTTTCTCATGTTATCTGCGTTTTTTTGTTGTTTTCTTTTCCTTGATGTCACGATGATGCCGTGTGGTGGTATGACTTTAAAACGGCATACGTGAAATATTCTTGCATAGAATAAGCTGCGGCTCGGCAATATGAGCAAGCTCCATTGCTCTCGCACTTGCATTATTCCTGCTTGCAAAAATACAAAAAAAATATATTGATAGACAATAAATCGGTGTAAATAAAAAGTCTGCTTGGCATCAAGGTAATGTACGTGTCGTGGCATTGTGGGTGAGTACTCAATGACACATTGTAGGTATGGGCGGTATTATGGTACTGGCTTACAATTCGTAAATAAATATGTGGTTTTTTCTTATAGTTTTATTCGGATGGCAACTCATACAGGGACCTTTTGCGAAACGGCCCGTTTTGCAGTGTGAAACGGCCCATATCGCAGTGCAAAACGGCCTGTTTCATGATGCGTTTTGGGCCGAATCAGATTGTAAGTCAGCCCATGTCCTGTAAAACATAAAGCCACGGCTGCCTGTGGGTAGGCTGTCGTGGCTTAGTGGTGGTGTATGGTCTCAGCTATGACGGGGTGTCATCTGATTTTAGCGGTGGGGCGTATGTTGAGCAGCGATGTGGCATCGGGGTTGGTGGACTTGCGCGTGCAGTACTTGAATGTCACCGACTTCTGTCCGCTGAATGATGTCCACTTCAGTTTCACGTCTACGGTCTTGCCATTGGTGTCGGGCAGCTTGTCGAGCCTGAAGGCCACGAGCCCGTCGCCCGAGCGGCCGTTGGTGTTGCCGCTGTGGTGGAATGTCAGCTCGTAGGGATTGTCCTTGTTGTCGGCCACGAGGTTCACTACGTGCGGCTTGTCGTCGCCCCAGCCAGTGCGGAAGCGCATGGTGAGGTAGCCGTCCTCGGCCACTGTCACCCAGTCGCGTACTATCTCTATGGGCGCGTTGCCGTAGGTCTCGTCGTTCTTGTCGCCGAGGTCTGCCGCCATAGGCTTGGTGAGTATGCTGTCTATCCAGTTGACGTACACGTTGAGGCGGCGCTTGTCGGTCTGTTGCTCGGTCAGCGTGACGTTGCACAGCGCACGCACCTCCTTGTCGCCATAGGGCGATGACTTCATGTTGACGGGCGCGAGTGTGGTGCTGTCGTCGAGCTGCAGCAGGAGCTGTTGGCCGTTGGGTTGCGGCTTTACGGTGACGAGCGCGTTGGGAACGTTGAACGGCAGTGGCCAGTCGTTGTCGTCGGAGCAGGCTACGAAGCTCGTCGCTGCCATCAGCACGGCGAGCATGGCGGTAAGTAATCTTGACTTTCTCATATTCATTTTTGTTTTATCTTTGTCTTTACTCTTATGCAGTACAGGCCGCAGACGGCCGTCGGGCGTGCCTGACGAGTGCTGTCCTGTGGCCTGTCTGCAATGATAAAATGGCTATGTGGGCGAAAACTTGTATGCCGAAAGATGAAATGATGTTAAAAAAATATGCGCCCCTCCCTCGCGGCCGCCCCGCGTGTGATGCAGATACCCTCGAAAAATGCGGCAGTGCGTTAGGCTTTTTGCCGCAAAGTGCTTAACTTTGCAGAAGATAAGCTGCGGCTCGGCAATCGGAGCAAGCTCCATTGCACTCGCACTTGCGTTATCTTTGCATGCTGATAAAGTGCCCCTTGGCCCCTTGCGCCGGGCACAATAGTATGACTAAACGGTATATGCGGATGTACGATGATATTAGACGTTGGCTGACGGAAGTACTCGACAGCCGTGGCAAGTACCCTACTGAGCGTATCTGCCAGATGGTGTATCTTGTGGGTGTGGCCATGATAGTGGTGGGCTTGCCGCTACATATGTTCGGCATCCTTGGCCTTGCCGATGCCTCCATGCTCCTGCTCACGGCGGCGGCATGGGTCATCACGGTGGGCGTATTCGTGTGCTATCTCATGCGGTGGCTGTCGTTGTATGCCGCCATATCGACCTTCACGATAGTGCAGCAGATGGCTCAGAGCGTGCGTGTCGTGTACTTGTCGGTCGTCATGCCGCCGGGATACACCGATGCCATCATACTCAATCAGATAGTATCGCTTATCATCATCATATACCTCGCGCTGGGTTTCGTGCGTGCCGTGCCCACCGTCAACACCGTCATGAGCATAGCCACGCTCATTTTCGCCCATGTGGTGACGCATGGGGCCGTGAGCCGCCAGATGGTGGTGCTGTTTCTCTTCGTGGAGGTGGTGACATGTATCATCGGACGCGTCATGCGCGTGAGCGTGTCACGGCTGCAACGCGAGAACACGGAGCGTCGCAGCGAGCAGGAGGGAGTGCTCGACGCACTGCACATGAGCAAGCCCGAGTTTGACGCTTTCGTGGAGTTGTGCCGCGACAGCAGCGCGTCGGGGCCGTCGGTGCGCATGGTGTTTGACAGGCTCGACGAGCGTTCGGAGGCCAATCTCATACGCGCCGTGGAGCACCGCATGGCCGAGCGGCAACTGAGGAGCGTGCGTCTGGCGGAGCACTTCCCCCAGCTCACGCCCACGGAGCTGGAGGTCTGCCGCCTGGTGGTGGCAGGAAAGACTCTCGGCGAGATAGCGCAGGTGCTGCGCAAGAGCGTCAACAATGTGAGTTCCGTGCGCATACATGTGCGCAAGAAGCTCGGCCTGCGTACTGGCGATGACCTGCGCGACGTGTTGTGTGCCGTGCTGTCGGGCCGCCATGTTGGGGCGTAGCATGCCTGTATGTTGCCGGCTTGATACTGCGGTCGGCAACGTCTATTGATGCAGTAAATATGTCGTTTTCGGCGTTTTGCGTTAAAATATAGTGGCATTTTGTATTAAAACGTAAGAATAAGTCGTTGTTTTGTTGCTTTTTATTACTTTTGTGGCAGCTTGAGAGAGTTAAGTATGCAACTTGTGGTTTACACATATTATATTATATAGAGAGACATTACTGAAAATAATCTTATTAAAACAAAACGCTTATGAGACAAGCATTACACAGATTAGAACTGTCGTTGCTGGCTATGACCATGTATGCCAGTACATTGATGGCCCAGAACATCGGCATCAGCTCTACGGAGTTTCCGAAAGCTATGGCAAACACCTCGCAGCCTGTGAAGTTCGTCATTCATAACTACGACTTCAAGAACGCGTGAAAACCACCGGCAAGGTGGGCATAAAGCAGGGCGACGAGGTGCTGTGCGAGTCGACCGTAGACATAGACATGCCCAAGATGGGCAATCAGGAGGTGCAGTTGCCTATACGTCTGCACACCGACTACGGGCAGAGTTACTCCTACACGGTGTACGTAGACGTGGAGGGTAACACCAATACGGCTGCCACCGAGGCCACAGTATCGTTTACCATGCCCGTGACCACGGCCTTCTCCGTGACATGGAGCAGCGATGCCGTGGGCACAAGTATCATCGGTACTGGCAACTACCAGTATTTCGCTGAGCCCGATATGTATGTGGCACAGGGCAAGGTGAGCGCATTCGCCAAGGGAAGCGTGGAGACCCTGCCCGTGACTTTCACCAAAGGCCAACTGGTGATGGGCAGTTTCATGCATTACAGCGACGTGGCCACCACCCTGAAGGTGGAGGTAGACTATGGCGAGCGCACCGAGACCGTGCTTACGGAGGAGTGTGCCGCCAGCACCAAGCTCACCGAGCACCACTTCAGTTTCACCGCCGACAGCACGGCCATAGTGCGCATCTCGGGCACGGGACATGGGTCTTTCAACACCTACGGGCAGTTGCAGCTCGGGCGGTTGAGCATAGAGAATGCCGCTCCCGACCTCGCTGTTGAGGCCATCACGGCTCCTGCGGTGTACAAGATGGCCACTTGCGACGATGGATATGAGGTGAGGATGCGCGTCACCAACATGTCGCCGATAGACATCACGGCTCCTACGTTCTCGTATTCGTTCGGCACTGACCCGTCGGCAAGCGTCACCGAGCAGTACGACGGCACCATCAAGGCTTACGAGTCCGTAGACTACGCGTTCAAGAAGCGTCTCGATGCCAAGGTGAGCGGCGATGCCAAGCTCACGGTAGAGGCTGTGGCAGAGGGCGATACCAAGACGGCCAACAACTCGGCCAGTGCCGACATCACGCTGTATGAGCCAGTGGCATTCCCGTACACCACAGGTTTCGACAGCGGCAATGACCTCTGGACGACGTACGACGGCAATGCCGACGGCCTGACATGGGGCTTCGAGTCTGACGATACGTTCGGCAACATCGTATATTTCCCGTCTGCCGCCCTGGCATCTGACGACTATCTGTTCACTCCTGCCGTCAAGTTGCCCAAGGGACGCTCACGTATCTCCTTCTATTACAGCGGCGGCCGAATGCTCACGCAGCACCTGAGGCTGCTCATGGGCACCGAACCGTCGGCCGACAAGATGACGGAGGTGATGTTTGATGAGGACGTGAAGAACAATGGATGGCTCAATGGCTACCACGTCATAGACATGGCCGAGGAGGGGGTACGCTACTTCGCGTTCCAGACCACAGGCCGCAGCGACCAGATTATCATCGACAATGTGAAGATAGACCAGGCCGAGGACTTGTGCATCAAGGATGTGGCATTCGGTGAGACAAGCGGTTTCGGCAAGTCAACGTCCAAGGTCACGCTCTCGTATATCAATCATGGAGTGTCTACTCAGAAGAATATCACGCTGCGCTACTATATCAGCACGCCTGAGAATCCTTACGCTGACGGTGCCGAGCCATACGCCGAGGAGACGATGACTGGCGAGGTGCAGCCCGGCGAGACGGCCACTTACACGTTCAGTAAACTTGCTGATATATCGGTTCCCGGCACGACCTACACTCTCGTCGGTGCCATAGCCACGCCAGTAGGCGACGACCGACAGAACGATATGATAGTAGGTGGCAGCGTGGAGAGCTGGAAGTACCCCGACATACCGTATGAGCAGGGCTTCGAGGATGTCACCACCGCACAGAAGCAGTGGACGTTCGCAAACGCTGGTACGTCCAAGTGGCAGATAGGCAACAATACGGCTGGCGCGTATGCCGGCAGCAAGGTGCTCGTACACAGCGGCAAGGTGGCCGATGGTATGGAGGACTGGGCGTTCTCAGAGCCGCTCAACCTCAAGAAAGGTACGTATGATCTGTCGTTCTTCTACCGCACGTCCAAGAACAATGCTACCGATAAGTACCGCCAGTCAATGCGTGTCATGCTTGGCACCGCGCCCACAGCTGAGGGCATGACCACCGAACTGCTGAAGCAGGACGACTTCCTCGTGGCAGGACAGCGCTCCAAGAAGTTCACCACTACGCTTATTGTCGATGAGAACGGCATATACTATCTCGGATTCGGAAACACCACTTCCAATACCATGGGTATGACGTTCGTTGACAACATAGCTGTGAGTGAGCATGAGGACGGGGCCGCACTGCCGTTGACAGTAGACTTCGATGCCGACAATGCCGAGGACGGTCTGACGAAGTATTATCCCTCATCGTCGCTCCCACAGTGGAAACTCACGGAGCAGGACGACAACAGCAAGGCTGAGGTAGTGGAGCGTACGGAGACGTTCAGTGTAATGTCTTACGGCTCGGAGGGATGGCTCGTGATGCCTAAACTGCAGGCACAGCCGGGCAAGGACATCACCGTGACGTTCGACTATGCGCTCACTTGCGACAAGACTCCCGACATGACGCTCGATGTGTTCGGCGGTGTGGTCAACAATCCTGACGAATTCACCAACTACGCACAGCTGCCTGTGGTGGCCGACGGAGCCTTCACCCAGGCCTCAGTCACCATACCCGGTGTGGCAGAACCTACCAATTATTTCGTGGCTTTCCGTACGAGTGCCCCTGAGGAAGGCAAGGACATGACTAACGGATATGTCTACACGGCCAAGATAAAGAATGTGTCAGTGGCCTATGGAGCCGTCAATGGCATCAAGGAAGTCAATGACGGCGATGCGGAAGCAGTAGTTCTGAACGGCAATACAGTCACCACTACGGCGCAGACGGTCAGCATATACGACCTCAGCGGACGGCTTGTGGCTTCGGCCAAGGCTGCCAAGGGCAATGCCTCGGTAGACATCACGGGTCTGCATGGCGTGTTTGTGGTGAAAGCCGGCAGCAGTGTCGTGAAGATAAGCCGCTGATGCGGTTCGGAAGGCACCCGTATCATGGCGCACGACGGGTGAGGGCATCGGCTGTCTGATGCCGCACAGGCTGACAAATGGCACATGCCCTCATCACATATAATACGCACCATCATCATATAATAGGTATAATATATAAAGAAAGGGAGCCAAGCTACACTCACTTATGGGTGTGGCTTGGCTCCCTTTCTTTATGTATGGTGCCCGTACAGTGGCTTCCACCATGGCGGCGTGCGGCCCTCTGTGGCTTATCGTGTGGCCCTTGGCGGTTTGTCGTATGGGCTTTGGCGGTGTGTCATCACAGCATTACCGACTTGTTGAGCAGGTAGTTGTCGAGCAGCACCATGGCCGTCATGGCCTCCACTACGGGCACGGCGCGTGGCAGGACGCATGGGTCGTGGCGGCCGCGTGCCGTCAGTTGTGTGGGCTGTCCGTACATATCTACGGTGTCCTGGGTGCGGAGTATGGTGGCAACGGGCTTGAATGCCACCCTGAAGTATATGTCCTGGCCGTTGCTTATGCCGCCCTGTATGCCGCCGCTGTTGTTGGTGAGCGTGGTGATGGAGCCGTCGGCAGAGGGCGCGAAGATGTCGTTCTGCTCGCTGCCGCGTGCAGTCACGCCGTCGAAACCGCATCCGTACTCAAACCCCTTCACCGCGTTGATGCTGAGCATGGCACCTCCAAGGGCGGCATGCAGCTTACCGAACTCGGGCTCTCCGAGCCCTGCGGGGCATCCTTTCACCACACATGTGATGATGCCGCCTATGGTGTCGCCATCGGCTTTGACGGAGGCTATGAGCTCTTCCATCTGCTTTGCCTTCGCAGGGTCGGGACAACGCACGGCGTTCTGTTCCGTGACAGACAGGTCGTAGCGGCTGTAGTCGCGGTCGAGGGCTATACTGCCGACCTGCGATGTGTAGGCATGCACCGTGATGCCGAGCCTGTGCAGCGCGAGTTTGGCAAGAGCTCCGCCCACGCAGCGGCTTATAGTGATGCGTGCCGACGACCGTCCGCCGCCGCGATGGTCGCGCAGACCGTACTTCGTGGTGTAGGTATAGTCGGCATGTGAGGGCCTGAACAGCGTGCGCATGTTGTCGTAGTCGTTGGAGTGCTGGTTGGTGTTGCGCACGAGGAAGCCTATGGGACATCCCGTAGACTTGCCTTCGAACACGCCACTGAGCAGTTCCACCCTGTCGGCCTCGTCGCGGGCGGTGGTTATACGGCTCTGTCCCGGGCGGCGGCGGTTGAGCTCCTGCTGTATGAAGTCGGCATCGATGTCAATGCCGGCGGGCATACCGTCGACCACTCCGCCCACTCCCGCACCGTGGCTCTCGCCGAAAGTGGTGAGCGTGAATATGTTGCCGAAAGTGTTACGCATATATTTCCTGTTGTATGATAATGAAATATGGGGCAGACATGATGATATGCTGCCCCGTAGATTTGTAGTGTGCGTGCCATGACGGTGGCACATGCCGCGTGAGAACAGGCCCTGACGGGCCCGTGCTTGGTCAGTGGCAGTGTCCGCAACCGCCCTCGTTGCCACCGCAGCAGCCCTCGTCGTGGTGTCCGCCACAGCCTCCTCCGCAGCTCTCGCAGCCACCTCCGCAGCCCTCACCGCTGAGATGATTGAGCATGGTCTGTATCTCCTCGTTGGTAGCTTCGCGCGACTCCACGACATGGCCCTTGAAGTTAAGCTCCTTGCCGGCGAGCGGATGGTTGAGGTCTACCTTCACTTTGTCGTCGGAGATGCTGAGCACCCGTCCCATGAAACGCTGTCCGTTCTCGTTCTGGAGAGGCACGATGGCATCCTTGTAGATGTTGTCGCTGTCGAAATGTCCGTTGATGCTGAAGAGACTCTTGTCGAGGTCGAGCACGTGCTCGGCCGTATAGTCGCCATAGGCCTGGTCCTTTGGTATCACTATGTCGAACTCCTCGTCCTTGGCCAGAGACTCCACGGCCTTCTCGAAGGCATCGAGCGTGATGCCGAAACCCGATATGAACTGGAACGGACGGGTGGCGGGAGCCTCCTCTATCATGGCCGTCTTGCCGTCGGCATCGGTGATGTACAGCTTATATGCAACAGCAATGTACTTGTTGTCTTTATTTTCCATTATGTAATTATTGTTTGTGTATTGTTCGTTGATATACGTAAACCGATAAGTAAGACAAAGTTAGTGCAAAAAGGTGGAATATCAAAACAAAACGGGTGGTTTTCGGTTGTCAGCACCGCTTTTATGACATGGCGTAGGCGCATGAGGCCAATAAACAGGCAGTATGTGAGGCGTAATAAGGAAAAAATGCCTATTTTTGCATGGCACAATTCCGTGCATGATTTTTATTGTAACGATTATCAGTGACGGATATGATACGCAACACCTTATTATATATACTGCTTCTCACGCTGCCGTTTGCCGCAAGTGGCCAGACGGCAGACCTCAGCAAACTATCGGGACAGCTGCGCGAGCTTGTCGCCAAGCCGCAGCCACTGTGCGGCCGGGCCGTAGACGGCAGGACGCATGAGCCCGTGGTGTGCGCCTTCGTGCGCACGGCATCGGGCGGAACGGCCGCCGTGGAGAGCCATGGCGGACGCGTGCTTGCCACGTTTGGCGACATCTGCATAGCCGACATGCCCCTGTCGGCCGTCAGTGGACTGTCGCTCGACAGGCGCGTGAGCCGTATAGAGGCGCAGCGCGGCAGCATGCCGGCCCTCGACTCGGTGTACATACAGATAGGAGCGGCCGACGCCTATGCGGCGCGGCGGCTTCCACAGGCCTTTGACGGGGCCGGGGTGATGGTGGGAGTGCAGGACGTAGGCTTCGACATGACGCACCCTACGTTTCGCGATGCCGCTACGGGACGGCTGCGCATCCGTGGGCTGTGGGACCAGTTGTCGGCCGACACCGCCGACAGCGCCATGCCCGTGGGTGCGGCATACGAGGGAGAGGACGCGCTGATGGCGTATGCCCACACGCGCGATGCGGCTATGATATACCACGGCACCCATACCGCCGGCATAGCGGCTGGCGGCGGATGCGGCACGCGCTACCGCGGCATTGCCTTCGCGAGTGACATCTGTCTGGTGGGGAATGCCGTGACAACGAATGCCGCACTGATAGACAGCGCCGACCTGTACAAGTACACCTACGCCATGGACGCGCTCGGATTCAAGTACATCTTCGACCATGCTGCGGCCGAAGGCAAGCCATGTGTCATCAATTTCAGCGAGGGCTCTACGCAGGACTTCCGTGGAGACGACGTGCTTTACTATGAAGTGCTCAGCCGTATGTGCGGCCCCGGCCGCATAATAGTGGCCTCGGCGGGCAACAACGGTCTGGAGACCAACTATTTCAGGAAACCGCGCGGCACGGCTTCGACAGGAGTATTCGTTAAGCGGTGGGCCCCGTCGCTCGCGTTCATGCTGAAGTCGGAGGCCGACTTCGGCATACGCTTCAAGGCATACGGCCCTACGCCGTATGTGCTGACGCTGCCCACGACCCTCGTGAAGGAGTCGCCCGACTCCACGTATGCGGCGCACCTCGACATCTACGGCACCGGCTACGACCTCACGGTGACGGCCGTGACCTCGTGCTACGACCATGACGAGACGGCGTATGAGGTGAGCCTGAGCGGCCCTACGCGCATAGGCTGGTGGCTGCCCCTGTCGTTTGAGGTGACAGGTGAGGCTGCCGACGTGGAGTTCTACAACGTCAACAGCACCGTGTACGAGAGCGACCGCGACCCATCGCTGACCTGTGGCGACAACACACACTCCGTAATCAGCCCTGCAAGTGCGCCCTGCGTGATAGGCGTGGGGGCCACGGCCTACCGCACGCACTACACCAACATACGTGGCGAGACCGTGACCTACGACACAGGCACGGGCGGAGCCGTGGGAGACTACTCCTCGCGCGGCCCCACACTCGACGGCCGTGTGAAGCCCGAAGTGGTGGCCCCGGGCACCAATATAATATCGGCGTACAGCAGCTATCACCTTGAGACGCTTGACGAGCTGCCCGATGAGGTGGTGGCCACCTTTGAGCATGACGGCCGCCGCTACGGATGGATAAGCGGTTCGGGTACGTCTATGTCGTCGCCGGCGGTGGCGGGAGCCATCGCCTTGTGGCTTCAGGCCAATCCACAGTTGTCGCCCGATGGCGTGCGTGAGGTGCTGAAGGCATCGTCTACGCGCCGTGGCGGAGCGCAGGGCGACCTCGACTGCGAGCAGGGATATGGCGAGATAAACGTATATAAGGGTCTGCTGCATATCCTCGGCATCGATGGTCTGCCTGGAATATCAGACCATCAGCCCGACAAGGCTGCGGTATCGGTGGCCGACGGCCATGTGGTGGTGAGCCTTGACGCACCGTCGCGCAGCAGATTTACGGTCAGGGTGTACGGATGCGACGGCAGTTTGGTGGCAGCGGCCGACTTCCCCGAGGGTACCGACCGCGCCGTGTTGCCTGTGTCAGCAGCCCACCACGGAGTGTACGTCGTGCAGTTGAGCAGCGGCGACAAGGCCGTGTGCGGCTCCTCGCTCGTGCGGTTGTGAGCGGCATGCAGCCATGCCGCGAAGCGGGGTGCTGCCGTATTGATTTGCGAAACGGCCCATTTCGTGCTACAAAACGGCCCATTTCGCAGTCTGAAACGGCCCATTTTAGAGCGTGAAATGGGCCGTTTTGCAACATATTGAGAATCAAAGTGTTGCGCACGCGAGTAAAAATGACTTGCCGAACGCTGCTGAACGCCCATTCTGGCGTGGCGTGAGGTTGTGCCGATGACGGTCTCACGGTGCGTGCTGACGGCCTTGACGGCAGACCGTGGCGGCAGTGAGGTCATGGCGGCCGTTGATGAAATGTTGCCTTGAAACTTTGATGGTGTGCGATATATTTTGTAACTTTGCAGCCGCTAAGGCACACCTGTGCCTGTGCCGCAAGGCATGCCTGAGGCATGGCGTGGCCCGTATGGGCTGGCGGCGGTTGCCGGCAGATGCCGGAGAGTGCTTGGTAAACCTCTTTAAAAACAAGATTATGCAAACTACAAAGAATAGCGTGAGCGTGCTGTTCATGTTCTTCAGCACGCTCTTCTGTGTGTGTCTCATCACTGCCAACGTGCTTGAGACGAAACAAATCTCACTGGGAGTAATCAACATCACGGGCGGACTCATCGTCTTTCCCATCTCCTACATCATCAACGATTGTGTGTGCGAGGTGTGGGGTTACCGCAAGGCGCGGCTCCTCATCTGGCTCGGGTTCTTCATGAACTTCCTGTTCGTGACCTTCGGCGCGATAGCCGATGCCATACCGGGCGCACCCTACTGGCACAACGAGGAGGGATTCCATGCCGTGTTCGGGCTTGCTCCGCGCATAGCCGCCGCCTCGTTCGTGGCGTTTCTCGTAGGCTCTTTCGTCAACGCTTACGTCATGAGCCGCATGAAACTGAGCTCGGGCGGCCGCAACTTCTCGCTGCGTGCCATCATGAGCACGGTGTTCGGCGAGGGTGCCGACAGCGTGGTGTTCTTCCCGTTGGCACTCTATGGCGTGGTGCCCACGTCGGAGCTGCCGGTGTTTGTCATCTCGCAGGTGGTGCTGAAGACCCTCTACGAGGTGGTGGTGCTGCCGCTCACGATATACGTAGTGAGAAAGACCAAGCAGTGGGAGGGCGAGGATGTCTACGACGAGGGCGTGGACTACAGCTTCTGGAAGATAGGCAACGTGTAGGCTCCGTGCCCCGCGTGCGTGCCGCGTATGACACGGTGTACGGACGGCAAGAATCATAAACCACGATATTAAAGAATACATATATATGACAGACAACAGTGACAGCAGAAAAGACGAGGGACTGAAGTCGCTCGGTTCGAATACGCGCTACCGCGACGACTATGCCCCCGAGGTGCTCGAGACGTTCGTGAACAAGCATCCCGAAAACGACTACTGGGTGAGGTTCAACTGCCCTGAGTTCACATCGCTGTGCCCCATCACGGGCCAGCCCGACTTCGCCGAGATACGCATAAGCTACGTGCCCGGCGTGCGCATGGTGGAGAGCAAGAGCCTTAAGCTCTATCTCTTCAGCTTCCGCAACCACGGCGACTTCCATGAGGACTGCGTGAACATCATCATGAAGGACCTAATACGGCTCATGGACCCTAAGTACATAGAGGTCACAGGGCTCTTCACTCCGCGCGGAGGCATCAGCATATACCCCTATGCCAACTACGGCCGTAAGGGCACCAAGTACGAGAAGCTGGCCGAACACAGGTTCGCCGAGCATGACATCTGACCACGTCCGTCATGCGGATGTGCTAAAAAGCGGCAATACAATGAGTGTTTGTCGCTTTTTTTTGTAACTTTGCACCGAAGAAAACAACATTAAAAAGTCAACTATCTTATGAAAGCAAAGCTCATACTCGGACTGATGGCTGTTGTGGCAGTACTGGTACTGTCGGCATGCAAGGACAAGAAGGCAGATGGAGACAAGGAGCCGGGCAAGCTCACGTCGCAGCTGCTCCTGCGCAACGACAGCACCGTGTACGGACTCGTGTGCGACGGCTGCACCGACTCGGTGCTCGTGCTGCTGCCCTCCGACGACTCCGACCCTGTGGAGTACGATATTATCGACGCCAAGCAGGCGCACAAGATATTCGGCGTACTGAGAATAGGCGACTGGGTAGGAGTGGTGCTCAACAAGTCAGACCATAAGGTGGCTGACCTCGTAATAGACCTCGACCAGCTCAAGGGCACGTGGTGCTACAAGGTTATGCCGCAGCTGCGGTCGTACGAGACCATGAGCAAGAGGATGCAGCGGCGCATGATGCGCGACATGCCCGACTCCGTGAAGCAGACGTTCCTCATACCGCGCGAGTACGGGTTCACGCTCAAGCGTCAGTTCTCCGCGTCTCCCGTAGGGCTCATCGGCGGCGGCAACTCGCTCGAGGGCGAGAGCCCCGTGGTGTATCCCGAGGTGCCGTTCTACTCCGAGTGGCATATATGGAACGGACGGCTCATACTCACACGGCAGCTCGGGCAGACGGGCTTCGCCGCCCATGCCGCACCGCACAAGATAGCCAACGACACGGCCGACTTCGTGATGATGACCCCCGACACACTCGTACTCGCCTTCCGCGATGGCGAGCAGGGCTACTACCGCAGGTCAAACGCCGAGGATGCCAACCGTAAGGCACGCACCGTGGCCATGCAGCAGGCGCAGAAAGCCCTCAACTCCGTGAAGTGAACGGACGGCCGAAGTGCGTGGGCCGCGCTGCGGCGAAACGTCAACAAGTACTAAAAAACACGGACTTATGACCGCTGTCTGACTTTTTTTGCCTAATTTTGCACTTCCGATAATATCGCATACAAACGACAAGCACAAACTTATCATAAACATAAGATGAAAAAGAAAATACAATTCAGTCTCGTATATCGTGACATGTGGCAGTCGTCTGGTAAGTTCCAGCCGCGCAAAGACCAGTTGGAGCGCATCGCGCCTGTCATCATAGACATGGGCTGCTTCGCCCGTGTGGAGACCAACGGTGGTGCCTTCGAGCAGGTCAACCTGCTCGCGGGAGAGAACCCTAACGATGCCGTACGCGCTTTCTGCAAGCCCTTCAATGAGGCAGGGATTAAGACGCACATGCTCGATCGCGGCCTGAACGCACTGCGCATGTACACCGTACCCGATGACGTGCGGCAGCTTATGTATAAGGTGAAGCACGCACAGGGCGTGGACATACCCCGTATCTTCTGCGGACTCAACGACGTGCGCAACATCATACCGAGCATCAAGTGGGCCGCAGAGGCCGGCATGACACCTCAGGCCACGCTCTGCATCACCACGTCGCCCGTACATACAGTGGAGTATTACAGCAATATCGCCGACCAGGTGATAGCCGCCGGTGCCAAGGAGATATGCCTCAAGGACATGGCGGGAATAGGACAGCCGGCCATGCTCGGCCGTCTCACGCGCACCATCAAGGAGAATCATCCCGATGTCATCATCGAGTACCACGGCCACTCAGGCCCGGGACTCTCCATGGCGTCTATACTTGAGGTCTGCAACAACGGCGCCGACATCATAGACACGGCCATGGAGCCGCTGTCGTGGGGCAAGGTACACCCGGACATCATATCCGTCCGGAGCATGCTCAAGAACGAAGGCTTCGACGTTCCTGAGATAAACATGAACGCATACATGAAGGCTCGCTCGCTCACACAGGAGTTCATAGACGAGTGGCTGGGCTACTGGATCAATCCGGCCAACAAGCACATGTCGTCGCTGCTGCTCGGATGCGGTCTGCCTGGCGGCATGATGGGCTCCATGATGGCCGACCTCGGCGGCATACGCACTGCCATTAACAACATCCGCAAGAAGAAGGGCGAGGACGAACTGAGCATGGACGACATGCTGGTGAAGCTCTTTAACGAGGTGGAGTATGTGTGGCCGCGCGTGGGTTATCCTCCATTGGTTACGCCGTTCTCGCAGTACGTGAAGAACATATCGCTCATGAACCTCCTCACCATGGAGCAGGGCAAGGGCCGCTTCGTGATGATGGACGACGCCATGTGGGGCATGATTCTCGGCAAGAGCGGCAAGATACCAGGCACCATCGACCCGGAGCTCGTGGAGCTTGCCAAGAAGCAGGGCCGCGAGTTCACCGATGCCGACCCGCATACACTCATCCCCAATGCTCTCGATGACTTCAAGAAGGAGATGGACGAGAATGGATGGGACTACGGCAAGGATAACGAGGAGCTCTTCGAGTTGGCCATGCACCCCGAGCAGTACCGCAACTACAAGAGCGGTCAGGCCAAGAAGAACTTCCTGGCTGACCTTCAGAAGATGAAGGATGCTAAGCTCGGAGCCAACCTTTCGCCCGAGCAGATAAGCGCGTTCAAGCACGCCAAGGCCGACGCCATAGTGGCTCCTGTCAAGGGTCAGCTCTTCTGGGAGTTCAATGGCGAGGGAGAGTGCGCACCGTCTGTGGAGCCATTCATCGGCAAGGAGTACAAGGAGGGCGACGCATTCTGCTGGATACAGGCACCTTGGGGCGAGTTCGTAGAGGTGAAGGCAGCCCTCGGCGGCAAGCTCGTGGAGATAAACGCCAAGCAGGGAGCTAAGGTCCAGAAAGGTGGAGTGATAGCTTATATAGAGCGCGAGCAGTAATACTGCTGTCCAGATACGATGCATAAACGCAGCACAGCCATTCCTGTCAGTCAGGCTATGGGGCGCATGCGTTTATGCATCATTTTGTTTTTCAACCCGTCTTGTGGCGCACCGTCGGCATGACGTGTGTGGCTCCGTGATGTTGCAGGGAGCCTGTCGTGTGCTGCATGACAGTTTATGTATTGTCCGATGGACTATCAGAAAATCATAGATAAGTATTATTCATCCGACGATGAGCTTCGGCACATACTGCTCACCCACAGCCGTCAGGTGGCCGACAGGGCCTTGAGCATAGCCCGTCGTCATCCTGAGTTCGGGGCAGACTGCGCGTTCATAGAGGAGGCGGCCATGCTTCACGACATCGGTATAGTGCGTTGCGACGCGCCTGGCATCTGCTGTCATGGCACCGAACCGTACATACGGCACGGCATCATAGGGGCCGGCATGCTGCGCGAAGAGGGCTTCGAGCGTCATGCACGTGTCTGTGAGCGTCATACAGGGGCCGGGATTACGGTCGCTGACATAGACGACAGGCATTTGCCCCTGCCACGCCGCGACTACCTCCCTGAGACCATCGAGGAACAGATTATATGCTATGCCGACAAGTTCTACTCCAAGAGCCATATCGACTGTGAGAAAACCATCCCACAGGCTGAGAAGTCATTGGCCAAGTTTGGCACCGAAGGGCTGAGACGTTTTGTGGAGTGGGAGAGCAGGTTCGAGTAGTAATAGTTAAAATAACGAAATAGTACACGTGTTACTTTTTATTTAAGTAATTTTGCACGAACAATGAGGTCAAAGACTTTAATAGCCCTTTTCTTGTCTGTTGCCATTTTCGTGATGGCGGGAACCAACGTGCCTTTCTTCAAGAAAAAGAAGAAAGATGCGGCGGCCAAGGACTCCGTGGAGCTGGCCGACAGCATAATGGCTGACTCGGTGGTGGCTCCCGTGGTCGTGGACACTACGAAAATGGACTCCCTTCAGCTCGCAATCTACCATCATAACAAGCAGATAGACGACTCCATACGGCTCGACTCACTCAACCGTCAGAAGTCTAACGGCATCAATGCTCCCGTGGAGTACACCGCCGCCGACTCTCTCGTGTACGATGCTGGCAGCAAACTTGCCCACTTGTATGGCAAGTCTACCGTCAAGTATGAGAACATGAACCTCGAGAGTGAGCGCATATACATGAGCATGGACAGCAGTCTCGTGCATGCCACGGGAGTGCGGGACACCTCCGACCATAGTGGTAAGACGCTGACGGGCACGCCTGTTTTCAAGATGGGCAGCGATGAGTACGAGAGCGATACCATGGCTTTCAACTTCAAGTCGAAGAAAGGTCTCATCAGCAATGTGTACACTAAGCAGGAGGAAGGATTCCTGCGCAGCGAGCTGTCTAAGCGCAATGACAACGGTGAGGTGTACCTTCAGCATGGCAGGTACACCACATGCGATGCCCCGCACCCCGACTTCTACATAGCATTGTCGCGTGCCAAGGTGCGCCCGGGCAAGGAAGTGGTGTTCGGTCCGGCCTATCTTGTCGTGGCGGATGTGCCGTTGCCGTTCGCCATACCATACGGATTCTTCCCCTTTACTAAGAGTTATTCCAGCGGACTCATCATGCCTACGTACGGAGATGAGAGCAACCGCGGCTTCTACTTGCGCGATGGCGGCTACTATTTCGCCATGAGCGACAAGTGGGACTTGAAACTTCTCGGTGAGATATATACCAAAGGGTCGTGGGGTTTCTCCGCTGCCAGCAACTACCGCAAGCGGTATAAGTACAGCGGCAACTTCCTTTTCAGCTACCAGAGCACCAAGAACGGCGACAAGGGCATGCCCGACTACACCAAGCAGACGAGCTTCAAGGTGCAGTGGTCGCACCGTCAGGACTCCAAGGCCAACCCTTTCAGCTCATTGTCGGCAAGCGTCAACTTCGCGTCTACGAGCTATGAGCGCAACAACATGAACAGTCTCTACAATCCACAGACGCTCACCCAGTCTACGCGTACATCGTCTGTGAGTTGGAGTACTACGTTCTCGAGCATAGGACTGTCGCTCAGTTCCACTGCCAACCTCAATCAGAACATGCGCGATTCGACCATTGCCATGACCCTGCCCGACCTCAACATATCGCTGAGCAGGTTCTATCCGTTCAAGCGCAAGCATGCAGTGGGCGGCGAAAGATGGTATGAGAAGATATCAGTGAGCTACACCGGCCAGGTATCCAACTCCATAAGCACCAAGGAGGATAAGCTGATGCACTCCAATCTGGTGAAGGACTGGCGCAACGGTATGCGTCATTCTATCCCCGTGAGCGGCAATTTCACGCTGTTCAACTACCTCAACGTCACCCCGTCGTTCTCGTTCACCGACCGCATGTATGCCAGTAAGGTGAACCGTTCGTGGGATACTGCCACGCAGAAGGAGGTCTGCGACACCACATACGGCTTCCACAACATCTACAACTGGTCGGCAAGTCTCAGCATGTCTACCAAGCTCTACGGATTCTGGATACCAAGCCGCAAGCTGTTCGGCGACAAGATACAGGCCATAAGGCATGTCATCACGCCTACGGTGAGCTTCAACTACGCCCCCGACTTCAGCGCATCGCGATACGGTTACTATGAGACCTATCAGAAAACCGATGCCGATGGCAACGTGTCGCTTGTGGAATACTCGCCGTATGCCAACGCCCTGTATGGCGTTCCGGGCCGAGGCCGCACGGGAAGCATCAGCTTCGGACTGTCCAACAACTTGGAGATGAAGATAAAGTCGGACAAGGACAGCACGGGAGTGAGGAAACTCAGCATCATAGATGAGCTCGGAGCCAACATGTCCTACAACATGGCTGACAAGGAACGGCCATGGAGTGACCTCTCGATGTCGCTCCGTCTGAAGTGGTGGAAGAACTACACGTTCAACATGAACGCCGTGTTTGCCACCTATGCCTATGAGCTTGACAGCAACGGAAAGCCTTATGTGGGCACGCATACGGAGTGGGGCAAGGGACGTTTCGGGCGTTTCCAGGGCACATCCCAGAACATATCGTTCACCCTTACGCCCGAGAAACTCCGCAAACTGTTCGGACATGGCGATGAGGACGAGCAGGACAGCAAGCGCAAGAACAAGGATGATGAGGAAGGTATAGACACGGATATAGAGAGCAACGTAGACGATGACATGGTGGAAGGACAGCGCGGAGCCCAGAAAAAGGGCGGCAAGGCCGAGACCGATGCCGACGGCTACATGAAGTTCTCCATGCCGTGGTCGCTCACTTTCGGCTATGGCATCACCATGCGCGAGAACACCCAGGGGCGTTTCAACACTAAGACCATGCGCTATCCGTACAAGTTCACCCAGACACTCAACTTCAGTGGCAACGTGCGTATAAGCGATGGATGGAACATAAGTTTCTCCAGCGGCTACGACTTCGAGAACAAGAAGATGTCAATGACCACCGCATCGCTGCAGCGCGACCTCCATTGCTTCAACATGAGTTGCCAGGTAGTGCTTGCCCCTTATACGAGTTACAACTTCACTTTCCGTTGCAATGCGTCCACACTCACCGATGCCTTGAAGTACGACAAGCGCAGCGGATACAGCAATGCGGTTCAGTGGTATTGACGTGTGTGCCCTGTGCGCACACGTCAGACAGATATATTTCAAATAATTAAAATTCCGATTCTTATGAAAAGACTATTTCTCGTGTTCGCAGCCTTGTCGTCATTGACTGCTGCTGTGGCCCAGAACGTGGCCACACAGATAAAGGGTACCTGCGCTGCTGTGGCCAAGAAAGTGTATGTAGTCAACATGCAGAGCCCGGATGTTGTGACAGACAGTGCTGCTGTTGTAGGCGGACGGTTCAGCATCACGGCCCATGCCCAGAAAGATGCCTTGCTGCATCTGTCGGTGGCTGGTGACGAACGCCAGGCCGTAGCGTTCTTCAACGACGGCAAGGCATGCACCGCCGACCTCGCCAAAGGCACGCTTACAGGCTCAGAACTCAACACCAAGTTCAGCCGTTGCATGCAGAGGAGCAATCCGTTTGAGCAGCGTGCCGACTCTGCCATAGCCGCGTTTAAGGCCATACGCGATGACTCCAGCATACCCGATGAGGCCCGCAAGGCCAGACTTAACAAGATGGCGAGGGAGGAGACACAGCCAGCCATTGACACGATGATGGCCGTGTTCTACGACATAGCCATGGAGAACCAGGACAACCTCATACCAGTGTATTATATGAGAGATGTCATAACGGCCTACGATTACGACAAGGCCAAGGCCGTGCTCTCGCCCGACAAGCCCTACTACAACCATCCGTTGCTCGCCTATGCGCGTCAGGAACTGGCCCGTATGGAGAAAGACAACGCCTTCGTAGGCCAGCCTGTCGCCGACATAGAGCTCATGGACACTGATGGAAAGGCGCACAAGCTCAGCGAGTTTTGCGGCAAGGGCCGCTACGTGCTGCTTGACTTCTGGGCCAGTTGGTGCGGCCCGTG
>JALFIM010000080.1 GCA_022775985.1 Prevotella sp. | reverse complement strand
AGACCAATCCGCATGGACGGATTGGTCTTTTTTACGCTTTTTATATACCAAAATCACTATTCCTACAAAAACATTTTGGCGTAAAAAGTTTTTTACATACCTTTGCAGCACACAAAAAAGGTTGACAACACTCACTACGCCCCACACACGCGCCACACAGGCACGGCATGCGAGTACCAGTCACAGACGGCACAAGGTTGCCGCATGATGCTACGGCATGTGAAATACTATAAGAAGATACTATATAAACAAACTTAAAGAAAAGGATATGAAAAAAATTCTTACACTGATTGCTGCTGCGTTTACAGCAGTATCGCTTTCCGCACAGACCGTGCAGGAGAGCAAGACTCTCGACAACTTCTACATCGGTATCAATGGTGGCGTGGCAACTGCCACCACAGGACACGCCTGGCTGAAAGACCTCGTGCCCAACGCCGGTCTCCGCATCGGACGCAACTTCACTCCGGTGTTCGGTCTGGCTGCCGAGAGCAACGTCTACTTCAAGAACACCAACGGCCACACCACAGGCACTCTGGTCAACGGCATGAACACCTCGCTGCTCGGAACCGTAAACCTCACCAACTGGTTCGGCGGCTACAAGGGTGAGCCCCGCCTGTTTGAGGTGTCGGCACTCTACGGCTTCGGTTGGGGACACGTGTTCGGTCATCCGACATCTGAGTACAAGCGCGACATTCTCACCTCAAAGGCAGCCATCGACTTCGCGTTCAACCTGGGCGAGAAGAAGGCTTGGCAGCTCTACGTAGAGCCCGCCATGATATACGCTCTCAACGGAGACGGCTACCAGGGCGTGAAATACGACATCAACCGCTCGTACTTCCAGCTCAACGCAGGACTCGTGTACAAGTTCGGCAACAGCAACGGCACGCACAACTTCAAGGTGGCACAGCTCCGCGACCAGTCGGAGATTGATGCCCTCAACGACCAGATCAACGACCTGCGCGGCAGCCTCAACAGCAAGGACTCAGAGCTTGCTGACAAGGACAAGCGCATATCCGACCTCGAGAAGGCCCTCAACGACTGCAAGAACCAGAAGCCCGTGGTGTACACCAAGCCCGCTACTGCCACCAACCTGCAGCCCACCGTCATCTTCCGTCAGGGCAAGAGCGTGGTAGACCCCGCCCAGTATGCATCCATAGAGCTCATCGCCAACTACATGAAGAACCACAAGGATGCCAAGGTAGAAATCAAGGGCTACGCATCACCAGAGGGCTCTGCCGAGCTCAACCAGAAGCTCTCACAGGCACGTGCCGACGCTGTGAAGACTGCTCTCGTGAAGAAGTACAAGATATCTGCCGACCGTCTGACCGCCACTGGCATGGGTGCTACCGACAAACTCTTCGAGCAAGTGGAGTTCAACCGTGTAGCTACATTCAACGACAACAGCAAGGAGAAATAACGACTCACCCACTGGCACGCGCCTCTAAGGCCATGCCCGTGTCATAGAGAATCCCCGGACGCACGACGCATCCGGGGATTCTGCGTTTATACCCATGCCATGCCGCAGGAAACCCACGGCCGCATCGCACAAGTCGTCTGCCCATTTCGCACAAAAAGTCAGACCTTCAGCGACAGCGTTTGCCTCCTACGCAGCAACCGTTCGCACCATTCGCATCGGCAGTTCACCACCTCCGCGTCAGCCATTCCAACCATCCGCGAAAACCACTCAATCCACTCACGAAAACCACCCGGCAAAGGCGGCATTGCAAAACGGCCCATTTCGCGTTGCGATTCGGCCCATTTCACAAGCTAAAACGGCCCATTTCGCACTGCGAAATGGGCCGTTTTGCAACGTGCTTATTATCAGTGTATTACACACACGTATTTATTTCTTCTTGATGACGCTGAGCACCTGTGAGGCAAAACTCCTCATACCCTTCACCGATGGGTGTCCGCTCTTCTTGTCTATGTCCTTGAGGCGTATCACAGGCACGCCGTAGTGGGCGCACACCTCAGTGACAGACGTGTTGATGTCGTCCTTCAGCTCGGTGTTGAGTATGAAGTAAACGTCCACGTTGGGATAGTGCTGGCGTATGTTGCAGAGCATCTTGGCCATGGCCGGACGAAAGTAGTAGAGGTCGGCACGCTTCCATCCCTCATACTTATACTCGCCCATGCTCACGCCGGCCCAGCTGTCGTTGGTGCCGCCGCAGATGAGTATGATGTCTGGAGAGCCAAGGTTGAGCGAGCGTGTCACGAACGAGCGGTCGCTGAAGTCATCGTCGTTGTAGCCGGTGTTGCACACCGTGGCCCCAGAGTATGAGTTTATCATGCCCATCTTGTAGCCGCCCTGGCTTATCACCTGCCACCACCACGTCTGCTCCACGCTGCTCACGTCGGTCATGTCGCGGTTGGGATGGCTGGAATACCATGTGGCATTGCCCTTGGGGATGAATCCCTCGAAAGTGGAGTACGAGTCGCCGAGTACGGCGACGGTGGCGCGTGTCTGTGCATGCGCGAGTGCCACTGCGCAGCATGCGAGCAGCAGCAAGGATAGTGTTTTCTTCATGTCCTGATATGATTTGTGTCTGTGGCGGCCGGGGCTGCGGCACAGTGGCCTGTCGGCATGCGCTGGCCCCACCGCCATGATAGCTGTGGCAAAGTTACGCTTTTTATGTCATTTTCAAGCACGTAAGGCTGACAAACTCGCGTGCGGAGCTGTCATCAGGCAAAAGATGCACACTCATTATACATGTGCGCATTTTTAAATAAAACTGTTTTAAAATATTTTAAATCAGCCACTGTAAATGCTTTTTTTCATTTTTTAATAATTACTTTTGCAAATAGTCCACAAAAAAGGAATAAAACTGTCATGTTTTACCACACGGCCCAGTGCCGCGACACATGTGGACGCACTCACTAAAACGATATAGAAACAATAATTACATAAAATAAAAAAGACAGACCATTATGTTCGATAACTTAAGCGACAGACTTGAGCGCAGCTTTAAGATACTCAAAGGTGAAGGCAAAATCACAGAGATAAACGTAGCCGAGACCCTCAAGGACGTGCGCCGCGCCCTGCTCGATGCCGACGTCAACTACAAGGTAGCGAAGAAATTCACCGACACCGTGAAGCAGAAGGCCCTGGGCATGAACGTGCTCACGGCCGTTAAGCCGAGTCAGCTTATGGTGAAGATAGTGCACGACGAGCTCGCGGAGCTCATGGGCGGCGAGGCCGCAGAGCTGCACCTCACGGGCCGTCCGGCCATAATACTCATGAGCGGACTGCAAGGTTCGGGTAAGACCACGTTCAGCGGCAAGCTCGCCAACATGCTGAAGCAGAAGCAACACAAGAACCCGCTGCTCGTGGCATGCGACGTTTACCGCCCGGCTGCCATACAGCAGCTCATGGTTGTGGGCGAGCAGATAGGCGTACCCGTGTACACCGAGGAGGGCAACAAGGACGTATGCCAGATAGCAGCCGACGCCGTGAGGGAGGCCAAGGCCAAGGGCCACGACGTGGTGATTGTAGATACCGCCGGCCGTCTGGCCGTAGACGAGCAGATGATGGACGAGATATCGCGTCTGAAGGAGAGCCTGAACCCCGATGAGACGCTCTTCGTGGTGGACTCGATGACGGGTCAGGATGCTGTGAACACCGCCAAGGAGTTCAACGACCGCCTCGACTTCGACGGCGTGGTGCTCACCAAGCTCGACGGCGACACACGCGGCGGTGCCGCCCTCTCCATCCGCACCGTGGTGACGAAGCCCATAAAGTTTGTCGGCACGGGCGAGAAGATGGAGGCCATAGACGTGTTCCACCCGGCACGTATGGCCGACCGCATACTCGGCATGGGCGACATAGTGAGCCTCGTGGAGCGTGCCCAGGAGCAGT
This sequence comes from Prevotella sp., assembly GCA_022775985.1. Taxonomy (GTDB): domain Bacteria; phylum Bacteroidota; class Bacteroidia; order Bacteroidales; family Bacteroidaceae; genus Prevotella. The sequence goes on along the minus strand of JALFIM010000080.1, from coordinate 17,264 downwards.
TTGACGAGGAGGAGGCCAAGAAACTGCAGAAGAAGATACAGAAAAACAAGTTCGACTTCAACGACTTCCTCGGACAGATAGAGCAGATAAAGAAGATGGGCAACCTCAAGGAGCTGGCATCCATGATACCAGGCGTGGGCAAGGCCATCAAGGACGTAGACATAGACGACAACGCCTTCAAGGGCATAGAGGCCATCATCAAGAGCATGACGCCGCTGGAGCGCACCAATCCCGAGGTGCTCAACCAGAGCCGTCGCCAGCGCATAGCCAAGGGCAGCGGCACCAATCTGCAGGAGGTCAACCGCCTCATCAAGCAGTTCGACCAGACACGCAAGATGATGAAGATGGTGACAGGCAGCCAAATGGCACGCATGGCCGGCATGATGGGCAAGATGAAGGGCATGCCAGGCATGCCTAAGATGCCCAAGATGTAAGCCAGCGGCAGACTGACACATTATTATATATTATAAGGACAGCATAACACGTATATACATGCAGTTGATAGACGGTAAGGCGACGGCGGCAGCCATAAAGCAGGAGATAGCCGCCGAAGTGGAGGCCATCGTGGCCGCCGGCGGCAAGCGTCCGCATCTCGCCGCCGTGCTCGTGGGGCACGACGGCGGCTCGGAGACGTATGTCAAGAACAAGGTCATAGCCTGTGAGCAGTGCGGATTCAAGTCCACGCTCATACGCTACGAGGACAACGTGAGCGAGGAAGAGCTGCTGCAGTGCGTAGACAGGCTCAACCGCGATGCCGACGTAGACGGATTCATAGTGCAGTTGCCACTGCCGAGGCACATAGACGAGCAGAAAGTGGTCATGGCCATAGACTACCGCAAGGACGTAGACGGCTTTCACCCCGTCAACGTAGGGCGCATGGCCATAGGACTGCCGTGCTTCATCTCGGCCACACCCCTCGGCATGCTCACGCTCATGCGCCGCTATGGCATAGCCACATCGGGCAAGAAGTGTGTGGTGCTGGGGCGCAGCAACATAGTGGGCAAGCCCATGGCGCAGCTCATGATGCAGAAGCAGTACGGCGACGCCACCGTCACGGTGTGCCACTCACACTCCGCCACACTGAAGGAGGAGTGCCGCGAGGCCGACATCATAATAGCGGCCATTGGCCACCCGGGCTTCGTGACGGCAGACATGGTGAAGGACGGCGCAGTGGTGATAGACGTGGGCACGACACGCGTACCCGACGCCACACGCAAGAGCGGATTCCGCCTCTCGGGCGACGTAGACTTCGAGCATGTGGCACCCAAGTGCTCGTTCATCACACCCGTGCCCGGCGGCGTGGGCCCGATGACCATCTGCTCACTGATGAAGAACACACTGTCTGCAGCCAAGCACGAGTTCTACGAATAAACGCAGCGGCATGACAGCAGACGAATACTACCGCAAGGGTAACGAATACCGCAGACGGGGCGACTGGCAGCACGCCATAGACTGCTACCTCGAGGCCATAAGCCTCGACCCCGACTCCCCGGCAGTGGAGGCCAAGGAGATGCTCGACAGCATACTCTCCTACTACTGCAAGGACATATACAATCCCTGAAACGAAGGACAAGCATATTTAGGAACTGGCTCCTGACAGCAACACATCATAACGACACTGACGGACGTGCGGCCACTGCCGCACCGCCGCAAGGCAGTGGCGCAGGTGGTCAGCACGCCAAACGTAAGGACAAATAATCAATATGGGAAAGATTAAAGGTGCCATAGTGGTAGACACCAACAGGTGCAAGGGCTGCGCACTGTGCGTGGAGGCATGCCCAAAGGATGTCATAGCACTGGCACAGAAGAATGTCAACATTCACGGCTACCCATACGTCGTGGCCGTAAAACCAGACGAGTGCATAGGCTGTGCCTCCTGTGGCATAGTGTGTCCCGACGGATGCATAACCGTCTATAAGAAAAGGATGGAGGACTGAACACATCATGGCAGAGAAAGAAGTAATGCTAATGAAGGGCAATGAGGCGATAGCCCATGCCGCCATAAGATGCGGAGCCGACGGATATTTCGGCTACCCCATCACACCTCAGAGCGAGGTGCTCGAGACACTCGCCAAACTGAAGCCTTGGGAGACCACCGGCATGGTGGTGCTGCAGGCCGAGAGTGAGGTGGCGTCTATAAACATGATATACGGAGGCGCGGGCGCGGGCAAGCGCGTGTTCACCTCCTCGTCGAGCCCCGGCATAGCACTCATGCAGGAGGGCATAGCCTACATGGCCGGCGCAGAGATACCGGGAGTGTTTGTCAACGTGCAGCGCGGTGGCCCCGGCCTGGGCACCATACAGCCGTCGCAGAGCGACTACTTCCAGGCCACACGGGGCGGCGGCAACGGCGACTACAACGTAATAGTGCTCGCACCCAACTCAGTACAGGAGATGGCGGACTTCATGGACCTGGCGTTCACGCTCGCATTCCGCTACCGCAATCCCGCCATGATACTCAGCGATGGTGTCATCGGACAGATGATGGAGAAGGTGGTGCTGCCCGAACAGAAGCCAAGGCGCACCGAGGAGCAGATACGTCAGGAGTGCCCGTGGGCCACCATAGGACGCACCAACGGCCGCAAGCCCAACATACTCACATCGCTCGAGCTCAAGCCCGAGGTGATGGAGGTGCGCAACCTGCACCTGCAGGAGAAGTACAAGAAGATAAAGGAGTGCGAGGTGAGGTTCGAGACCGAGCAGCTCGACGATGCCGACATCATGATAGTGGCATTCGGCAGCGCGGCACGCATAGCCGAGAAGGCCATAGAGCTGGCACGCGCCGAGGGCATAAAGGCAGGACTCTTCCGCCCCATCACCCTGTGGCCGTTCCCCGAGAAGGAGATAGCGGCCGCGGCACATGGCAAGCGTGGCGTGCTCGTGACGGAGATAAACGCCGGACAGATGGTGCAGGACGTGCGCCTCGCCGTCAACGGCGACGTGCCCGTGGAGCACTTCGGAAGACTCGGAGGCATAGTGCCTGAGCCTGAGGAGATAGTAAACGCTATAAAGGAGAAATTGGCATGAACGACATTATATCACCAGACAATCTGGTCTACAAGAAACCTGCGCTGATGAACGACACGCAGATGCACTACTGTGCAGGCTGCTCGCACGGCGTAGTACACAAGCTCGTGGCTGAGGTCATTGAGGAAATGGGCATGGAGGACAAGGCTGTGGGCGTATGTCCCGTGGGCTGTGCCGTCTTTGCCTACCGCTATCTCGACATCGACTGGCAGGAAGCCGCACACGGACGTGCGCCAGCCGTGGCCACTGCCATAAAGCGTCTGTGGCCCGACAGGCTCGTGTTCACGTACCAGGGCGACGGTGACCTCGCGTGCATAGGCACCTGCGAGACCATACACGCCCTCAACCGTGGCGAGCACATAGCCATGATATTCATCAACAACGCCATATACGGCATGACGGGCGGACAGATGGCCCCCACCACGCTGCTCGGGCAGAAAACCAGCACATGCCCCTACGGACGCGTGCCTGAGCTGCACGGCTACCCGCTCAACATCACCGAGCTGGCCGCACAGCTGCGAGGCACCTGCTACGTGACGCGCCAGAGCGTGGAGACCGTGCCGTCTATACGCGCCGCCAAGAAGGCCATACGCAAGGCTTTCGAGGCCTCGATGGCAGGAAAGGGCTCTTCGCTCGTAGAGATAGTGTCTACATGCAACAGCGGATGGAAGCTCTCGCCAGTGAAGGCCAACAAGTGGATGGAGGAAAACATGTTCAAACAGTACCCGAAGGGCGACTTAAAAGACACTACACAGCTATGAAGAAAGAGATTATTATTTCTGGATTCGGAGGGCAGGGCGTGCTCTCGATGGGAAAGATTCTCGCCTACTCAGGACTCATGGAGGGCAAGGAGGTGACTTGGATGCCAGCCTATGGCCCCGAGCAGCGAGGCGGAACGGCCAACGTCACGGTCATCGTGAGCGATGAGCGCATATCATCGCCCATACTGAGCCGCTACGATGTGGCCATAGTACTCAACCAACCGTCGCTCGAGAAGTTTGAGCCGAAGGTGAAACCGGGCGGCATGCTCATCTACGACGGCTACGGCATAATCAATCCTCCTACACGCTCAGACATCCAGGTGTACCGCATAGATGCCATGGACAAGGCGGCCGACATGAAGAATGCCAAGGTATTCAACATGATTGTGCTCGGCGGACTGCTGAAGGTGTGCCCCGTGGTGAGCACCGAGGGGCTGCACAGCGCACTGTTCAAGTCGCTGCCCGAGCGTCATCACGCCCTGATACCGCTCAACATGCAGGCCGTGGAGGAAGGCATGAAGATTATCACACGACAGTGATTCACCCACGCATCGGTGCCACACGCACTGATGCAGCTTATTATACGCAAAAGGAGCAGACACACGTATGTGCCCGCTCCTTTTGCGTATATAGCTTTCATCCGTCTACTTTATGACGAATGTGTTGCTGCCCATGAGCTTATCCTTGTAGTATATCTCCACACGGTATGAGCCAGCGGGCCAGTTGCCGGCCACGTCACGGCCCCATCCGTCAAGACGGTAGAACGTAGTGCCGCTCACCATCTCCACTTCTGTGTGCGAGGTATAGCCCGTGGGAGATGACGAACCTCTCGACAATGTGCCGGTACTGTCGTACAACTTATAGTATATGTCGTACGTGCCAGGAGTCTTGAGGTCTACCCATATCTGCGGCCTCAGGTACTTGGTCTTGGAACTCTTTATCGGATCGTAGAACCCACTGATGATGGTGTTGTCCTTCTCCACATTAGCCAGACGCACGGATTTCACCGTAAACGGATCCTCGCTGGAGCTGGCAGACGAGCCACTGTACTCGTTGTATGAGCTCTGGAGCTTGTTGTAGGCGTTGTCAAGCTCCTTTATGTTCTTGTAGAACGTGTACTTGAACTCCTCGGCGGAGTGCATGTACATCTCCACGGCCACTATGATGTTCTTGTCGGAAGATAGATACGTCTTCACGCACTTGCCTATCTTGTTGGCCTCATTGCATGCCTTGTACACGGCATCCATGTCGGCGTTCTTGGTACCGAAGCCCTCACGGCGGAAGTTTACGAAGAAAGGCGAGCTGTCTACGATGTAGATGGTGTATGTCACGCCCTCCTTCTTGAAGTTCAGACTGTTGTCATCGGAGTCGATAGTGGGTACGAAGCCCTCTTCCTTGAGGAATGTGGACAGCGTGGACTGGAATGCCTTCTGCTGGGGTGTGAGGTCGTTGGCCTCTACACCACAGGCGAACAACATGGAGAAAACTACTAAAAATAATATTCTAAGTTGCTTCATAATAAATAAAATTAATATTGTATATTGTGTGAATGCGCCATGATTGATGTGTGAATGCGTCTTGGTTGACGTGTGGACACACCGTTGCCAACGTACTGATACGTCATAACGAACGGTTGGCCTTGTCCACGGCAAGCACAGAGAATCTTACATTTGACGGCAGACCGAAGTTCTTGCGTAGTATGGAACGCACCTGATTCAGCTTGTCATACAGCTCCGTGCGCTCAGAGTCGGACAGGTTGTACTTCGATATGGCCGAGAAACGCACTGTCAGCGTCACCGAGTTGGACGTGTAGCTGCACGACTGTATTACCACGTTGTTGCCTACATCGTAAGGACATGCGCTTGCCACCTCGCGGGCCTTGGCCATCCAGTTGCTGCTGGAGACGCTGCCACCACCAGCCGATGAGGCACCGCTGGAAGCCGCTGCCGACATTGCCGCACGGTTGACTACGGCATTGTTCCACGTCTCCGTCTGCCTGTTGTAGCTCTGAGTGGCTATCTGTGAGCCATTGGCCACATAATACTTGCGGAGCGCGGGCTGTCCGCTGTTGTCGTATGAGGTGATGACCTTATGGAAACCTCCGTCACAATCCTTCGCCTTGCCGTCTACTCCGTAGAATGCTATGAGCGTCTGGTTGCCGCTGGAGTTGTAGTCATACTTCGTCTTGTGTACTCCGTTGACGAGCATCGGCTTTCCGTCCTTGCCGAAATATGTCTCCGTCATCACCTTATCGTCATTGTTGTACGTCTTCACCACCTTATGATAGCCGTCCTTGCAGAGTATAGGCTTCTCGTTGGGGTCATAGTATGCCGACGAGGTGCAGTTGGACCTGTTGTCATACGTCATCTTGGCTATGGCCCATCCCTGGTTGGGATTGATGATGAAATGGCCCTTTCCGTCCTGCGCCGCGATGTACACCATGTTGTTGTACTTGTCATACCGGCTGATGCCCACAGGCACCATGCGCGACGGATTGGTGGGGTTGCCGTTCACATCGAAGAAACTCTGCTTCACGATATTGCCGAAAGCATCGTACTCGTATGTAGACGATGCCCATCCTTCCTTGCACTCTATCGGCTTGCCATTGGTGCCATAGTACTTGCACTTCACGCGGTCGCCCTTGCTGTCGTACTCGTTCACCATCTTGAAATAGCCGTCCTTGCCCGTCACCATTGGTGCGCCGGACGTGTTGTATGCCGTAGTCTCTATGCACTGGTTGCGCGAGTTGTACTTGGAGCGGAGTATATGATAGCCCTCGTTACAGAGCGTAGCGTGTCCGCCTACGAAGTAAGCGCACTCCGTCTCGTTGTCGAACTTGTCGTACTTACAGTGCTTCTCGAAGTAAGATGCGGATGCCTTGCCGTCAAGTCCCAAAGGCTTGCTTACTATGACATTGCCCCTGTCATCGCACACATAGTCGTATCCAGCCACGCCGTTTGCCAGCACGAGTCCGCCGCTAAGGCTCAAGTTGCGCTCCGACTGCAAGTGTCCCTTGGAGTCATAAGTACTCACCTTGCGTGCATATCCGTATGATATGGCGCACGGATTGCCCGACGCATCGAAGAAAGCACGCTCTACCTCATGGCCAAGCTCGTCGTACTTGATGTTCCAGCCGGCCACCTTCTCATTGCTCAGTTGCAGTGTCGTGCCGTCAGACTTATAGAAAGCTATGCGCGTCATGTTGCCTCTCTTGTCATACTCGTACTTGCAGAGGCAGATGTTATTGTTGTTTACGGTGGGCTTGAAGTTCTCATCGATGTACATGTCCTCCACTCTCAGGTTGCGGTCATCATACTTCATCGTAGAGCCTACCATGCCGTTGTTGTCCGCACACGGTTTTCCGTCCACACCGTAGTTTACCACCTCGATGTAGTTGCCAAGCGAGTCTACCTTCCATTTCATGCCAGCGACACCGTCCTTGTTAAGACACAGTTTGTCATGATTGTTGTAATACCATGCCTCCAACTGGTTGCCGTGCTCGTCGTTCTTAGACACCAACTTGCTATATCCCTGCTTAGTCTCGCACCGATTGCCGTCAACATCCACGAACACCTGCTCACAGAAAAATCCGTTCTCATCGCATTTGGCCGTGTATGCGGCATATCCCTGCTGCCCGACGAACATAGGTTTCTCGTCAATACCGAGACAAGTCTGCTTCGTTATGAATCCTTTGTCATCATACTCTATCACAGTGCCGGCCAGACCCGACATCTTCGGTATCATCATCTTGCCATCACCGTCCTTATTGAGAGCCTTCACGAGGTTGCCATTGCTGTCGTACTGCATCTCATAGATGGATATTCCATCGGGAGCATCGTATGCAGGCTTGTCGTCAACGGTCTGATACACCACCTTCACGAGGTTGTCGTCATCATCGTATGTGAACGTCTTTTTGCCGAGTCCCCAGCGTGTAGCCTTCGGAGCACCGTCGTTACCGATATAAGACAGGGTCTTTATCCTGCCCTCAGAGTCGTACGTCATTACACGGCCATAGATGTTGTCGTCATCACCTACGGCAGAATTGTCAAGGCCGGCGTACTTTATAGACACCGCATGTCCGTCCTTGTCGTAGTCTATCCACCACCGCGTGATGCTGCCTTTCTGGCCGCCATCGGTCTCAAGAGCCCTCACATAGCCCACCGTCTGAGAGCCGATGGCACGCTCGGTGCGGTGCTCATCGTCGTACTGGAAGGCCATAGTCTTGAGGTCTTCGCTTATGAACGCCTTGACATAAAGCACTTTGTAGTTGTGGTCAAGCACCTTTATGCGGCTCACCTTGCCATCGGAGTTGTACGATATATCCTGAACGATGGGGCGTTCATACCTCTCTGACTCGCTGTCTACGATAGGTTTGTCGAGGCTGTTGACATGCGACACGCGCACCACACGGCCCCTGCATCTCTCGAAACGGTACATACGGTGTACGCCACCCTTGCTCCATGGGCTTATCTTACCCACGCCTTTGGGCACGCCCCACTCCTCTACATAGTCCTTGTAGTAGCACACCTTAGTGCGCGTCCAGTCCCAAATGAACAGACCTATGCACATAACCACGCACGCCACAGCCGTAGCTATGATGATGTTCTGCCTTTTCAGCGAGCGTCTCACCCACTCTCCTGTCTCCCAGTAGAGCTCTATCTTCTGGCGTACCTCACTGGCTTTGATTCGCTTCTCTGGGTCTGCGCACAGACAGTCGAGGATGAGCTGCCGCACCTCAGGCTGCAAACTGGCGCTCAGTTTGGGCAAAGGCTCACCCTGAGTCTGCAACAGTCCGCCATGGTCGCCATAAGGAGGATTACCTGTAAGCATCTCCACCGTAGCGGCACCGAGCGACCACACATCGCTGGCCTTGCCCGTATTGCCATTGAACCGCTCCGGCCCCATGTACGCCTGTGTGCCGCCCGACATGCCACCGGGCGCATTGTCGCGTGCCTGCTGGGTGACACTGATACCGAAGTCGGTGACGAGGAAGTTGCAGTTGTCGTCTACCAGTATATTGTCGGGCTTGATGTCCTGGTGTATAACGTCATGGTCGTGCAGGTACTCGAGTCCTGCCGCCACATCGTGCATGAACTTTATCACATCGTTCTCGTCCATACGTCCCGCCATGGAACTTGTAGAGCCATTCTCGCAGTACTGCATGACGAGGTAAGGTGTGCCGTCGCAGATGTCATAACCTGTCGGTGGAAGCAGGTTGGAATGCTTGAGATTGTAGACAGACGTAAACTCCTTCTCGAAGTTTTGCAGACCATAGGTGTCCATTTCCCTGTTGTACGAGAACACCTTCAGTGCCACCACCAAATTGTTGGCCTTGGTATCCTGCGCTTTCCAAACCTGTGCTGAGGCTCCAGACCCCAATGCCGAGACCAGAAGATATCTGTTGTGGAAGAGTTTTCCTTGCTTTAATTCCATATAGAATATGTTTAATGATTTTGTAATGGTAAACTATTGCTTGCGCAGCTCAATACGTAGTCATGTAGTAGAACGCCATAAGGCTGGCCAGAGCCGATACGATGAATACCAGCACACCGGCCTTCCGCCACTTGTCATTGGCCGCCAGATAGTCGTCAAACGAACCATACAAGCCTGAGCTCAGGGCCATCTGCGAGCCGTTCAGGCCCAGATACACCGACAATACAAGCCCGCACACCTGTCCGACATACGGTATCAGCGTGACAGGAATTATCAGCACAGGCCAGTACAGCTTATGTCTTACGGCCCATATCCACCCACAAAGGAATGCGCCCCAGTTCCATTCCACCTTGGCAGCATCTATCTCAGCCTGGGTATGGTACACCTCCGTGGTGCGTCCACTGCTCTGTTGCCGTCCACTCCCTGCGTTGGCGGCAGCAGCCTGACCACCCATCGCGGCCTGACCATCAAACGGTTTTGTCTCCCGCGAGGCAGCATTGCCCTTGACAGTCTGTTCTGACGAGACACCAGCAGCAAACGGCTTCGTCTCTCTTGAGGCAGCATTGCCTTTGACAGTCTGCTCAGACGAGGCACCAGCGGCAAACGGTTTTGTCTTTCTTGAGGCAGCATCGCCGATGACAGTCTGCTCAGACTGGGCACCAGCAGCAAACGGTTTCGTAGGTCTGCCGCCTATCTCATCGGGATTGAAAGGCCGCGTCTTGCGTGACGGGAAATACTTCTCTATCTCAGCCCACGGCAACTCATACACCCCAGCGAGCACTATCTTAGCTCCACGGGCCACGACACACTGTGCGTTATGCACCTCCTTGCCGTCTATCTCTGTACCGTTGGTGCTGTGATCAACAAACACCAATCGGCCATTGTCATTTATAATATCGGCATGAGAGCCGCTCACGCTCCCATATTCGCCGCCGATACGGATATCGCACGTACCCGCACGGCCAATAGTTACTTTATCCTTCATGTTTTGCATTTTTTATAATTCTCACTTTTACACCTTTCTTAGGAGTCACTTTAGGATTGAGTTTCTCCAATTCCTCAACAGGTATATTATCATATTTTTTCGACACTATCGCCCATGTCGTATCATTAGCACCCAACGTAACAACATATATTTCGGTCGCTGGTGTCAGTTCATCCGCATTACTACCATCGGGCTTCTTAACAGGCTTATCAGGTTTAGCCCCCGACTGCATGACATCAGAGATGCTGCTCCCTATGCTTGCCGCTGCACCTGTGGGCGCAGATGCCTGCGACTGCGACTGACTATTAGTGGCGTTTGCCGTGTCCTTAGGCTCCACACGTGCCGTATCTGCCGGTGTGGCAGTCTGTTGCGGCTGCGCCTCTGAGCTTTTGCCCAAGTAAAACGCCCCGAAGGCCACCGCAGCTACCACCACCGCAGCAGCCGCACAAGCCACGGCGGTCTTGTACTTAGTCCAGAATCCGTCCTTCACGTGGTCAGTAGCAGGAGTTATGGTGTTGCCTATCTTATTGCTGTCGTGTACCACACGCTTGGACTCGCCGTTGAGTCTGCGCTCCGTCTCGTCAAATACGGAGGCATCGGGAGTCTGTCCGCCAGACAATATCTGGCACAGGCACAGCGTCACGTTGTCGCTTCCAGCAGCATTGAGAGCCGCGGCTATGAGCTGGTCAGACAACTTATCCATGTCGTGCTCAAACCGCCTGATGACATCCTCCATCTCATTGTCGCGTATCATGCCGCTCAGACCGTCGGTGCAGAGCATCACGATGTCGTTGTCACACAGCACGTATGGGTTGAGCAACGACTCTGGGCGAGCCTTTGGAGCGGCATCGCACAGCGACCGTGTGATGATGTTGCTCTCTGGATAGTCAAACGCATCCTCACGCGTTATCTTCTTCTGCTCCACGAGAGTCTGCACATACGAGTGGTCTACCGACAACTGGTGCAGTCCCGTCTGGGGATTATAGACATACGCCCTGCTGTCACCGCACCACGACACATACAACTTGCCGTCGTATATCCAGCCTATGACGATAGTCGTGCCCATGCCGCGCGACTCCTTGTGCAGGTGTCCCTCCTGCTTGATGCGGCTGTCGGCAGCCACCACAGCATCGTTCATGAACTTCTCAATGGTGAACCTCGATGCCGTGACCTCAGGCGTGATGCGGTCTGGCGCGAACCATTCCTTCACCGTGGCGATGGCTATCTCCGAGGCCACCTCGCCCGCGTTCATGCCACCCATGCCGTCAGCGACCACAAGCAACGCGCCCTTCTCGCCCAACTCACACTCCTCATTGTTGATCCATCTCATCTGTGCCGAGCACAGGTCAGACGCAGCCTGGAAGTTGTCCTCATTGTTGGTTCTGACAAGACCGACATTGGTCTTGGCCGCCATTCTGAATGTTATCTTACCCATATTATATCTTTTTCTTGTCTTTACGTTTCTTGGAAGAACTGTCATGGCCACCAGCGGCGGCCCGACCACTGTCAGACGCATCACCACCACTGCCAGACACAGCCCCGGCAGCGGCCTCTCCGTCAGCCCCTACGGCCGCCTTATCGCCTACGGCATGCGTCAGCTCTGAGCCATCTGGCTGCTGCATGCCGTCCACGGCAGCGACCTTGGCACCGGGCACAGCCAGAAGCCATGCGTCTCCACGCCGCACAGCCATGCCGCACAAGCGGAACACCACCTTGCCCACGCCCTCATACGAAGGCACCACGAACACCCCGCCGAGCAATGTCTTGGACGTATTGAGGGCCTTCAGCGGCATGCCGTCATGCACACTGCCGTCCGCCACAGCATAACGCTGCACGACGAAGTCTACATTAGTACCGCTTGCCAGGTCGTAACCCTTGTCGGTCAACACCCACACGAGCCATCCTTTCCTCTCGGTCGTGGCGGTGTCAGGCTCAAAGCCCGCACCCCCGAAAGCACCCGTCGGCAGAATGTACGCCAGCGAACCGGCCTCACCACCCACGGAGTCAACGCCGAGCGGCTGTTCCTCATAGCCGCCATCTACCCCGAGCCTCGACACATACGTGCGCAGAGGCACCGGAGTATAGTCGGCGAGATACTTGGCCACGCGCTCGTCATAGGCCCACGGGTGTGCCGTGCGGTCTGTCACCAGCACGCCACCATTGACGAGCACCGCGAGCGAGCAGTCGGTACCGAACTCCTCATTGTTGTGACTTCCAAACAGTTGGCCAGTGGAGTTCTGCCTCAACTGAAAACTCTGCCTCACCAGCACCATTCCGCCCTTCACGGCATCCTCCACCAGTTGCTGGTTGTCGGTTTTCAGTCCGAGAGACGGCAGCGTCTGAGCACCGGCCGCAGAGCAGCACAGCGCGAGCAGCAAAAACCATATATTCCTCATAGTCTGCCTATACATTAGTTGATGACTGATATGGGAGTGATAAGCCCCATGTTGTTCCCAACACTGCCAGACACTATACCCACGACCTCAAGGTCGCCGTCGGCATTGGTCATAAGCACAGGGCCACCAGAGTTGCCATGCTCATAGTTGGTGTCGGTAGTGAGTATCATGCCGTCGGTAAGTCCGTCGGCCGAGGTTATAGCACTGCCGTATATGGGCTTGATGCCATTGCTGTCGGCACCTATTCCGAGCGGGAACCCGAGCACGGTGAGCTTCACGCCCCTGTCGAGCGAGCGACTCGCCGTACCGTTGTAGGGCAGACCCGAGCCGCCCACGCGGCAAACGGCATAGTCCGTTGGGCCGCTGTACTTTATCACTATGCGGTGTCCCTCCTCGTCGTGCTGCTCCTTGCCCGAGCGTATGCAGCTGAACTGGCTGCTGCGCAGCGTCAGCCTCTTGCCCGTAGACGACATGGCCACGAGCACGGCCTCCACCTTACAGCCGTTGTTGGCCCATATATTCAGTTGCAGGGCGGTCTTATCCACCTCGCCGCCGCTTATGGGGTAGAACCACGGCTCAACCACATGATGCGCCGTGACAAACCGTCCGTCATCGAGCATGAATCCCGTGCCGCACCACCCTGGCACCTTGTCGTCGCCCGAGCCGCACTCTATGGTGACACGCTTGCCCTCTGACGTGGTAACCTCATAGCCCAGCGAGGCTATGAAGTACACCTGTCCTATACAGCGGTTGATGGCATCGTTGTCCACAGTCACGCTGGCAACGCTTCCCCCACCCGTCTGCGGCAGCGCGTGCTGCGGACGCTGGCTGAGCTCCGTGAGCCTTGCCTCCATGCGCGATATGTCCTCCGTCCTGGCCACCACCTCGCGTGATATGCTGTCGTTCTGCATCTGCAGCTCCGTCTGCCGCCTCACACTCTCCTCCATAGCGAGGTTGAGCCGCGAGTTCTCCGAGCCGAGCCGCCACATGGCATAGCCTCCGCCGCCGGCCAGCAGCAACAGTATGGTGGCGAGCACGGCCAGGGCCGTCTTGTACGGGCGCAGTGCCTGCTGCCTGAAGAGGCTCAGCCTGCGCGTCAGGGCAATAGACCCCACGGTGCCCTTCTTGCCGGCTGGTATGATGAAGCCGAGCTTCGGGCCGTTGACAGAGAGCTGTATCTCGTCGCCGTTTTGCAGGTACCACTCCGTGGTGACGGGTCTTCCGTTGAGCAGAGTGGAGTTGGTCTTGGATACCTGCACGAGCTTCCACATGTCACCGTCCCTGACGATGGCGGCATGGTGGCGCGAGACGGTGACAAAACTCTCGTCGAAGCGCACCTGACAGTGCGAGTCGCGGCCCAGCTCTATGTTGTCTACGATTATCTCCTGTGCCTCCCCTGCGCGGTGATACTTGCTCGTTATCTTGTGCTCAAGGATATAGTAGCGGCGGCTGCCCGGGCTGAACACAGCCCCCATGCCGGCCTTTATGGAGCCGGAGAGCGTCTGCCTGTATGGTTTGTCTGCTTTGTTCATCGTGATGAAAGATTAGTATGTCGTCAATAAGCCTCGGCCCTCAGCTTGGTGTCGCCTATGGATATGATGTCTCCCGGGCTGAAAGGCATGCCGTATATGCCCACCTCCTTGGAGTTGACGTAGGTGCCGTTGGTAGACTTCCGCCACCCGCCTGTGCCGCCCTTGTCCCACTGTCCGTCGCGTATTATCCACGTGCCGCGCTCATAGTCGAGCTCCAGCGTGCAGTGGCGGCGCGATATGTAGCAGCTGTCGTCCTCGCGTATGGCTATGTCGTTGTACGTGGCGGCATCCTGCCGTCCCATCCTCAGCACCGAGCAGCCGCTGTCTGCTATGTCGTCGAGCTTGTATATGCGGCCGTACTCCTCGCCTTGCATGATGCGCAGCAGCACCCCATGCACTATGTCTGTCTGGTAGTCTACCTCGTCTACGCACGAGTTCTGGCGCACGCTCTCCTTGCCAGGCACGAGCGCGAGGGCCGCGTCGGCATCCTGCAGACGCTCATGGAAGTCGGGCACGAGGCATCCTGCTATCAGGTCTGACCACTGTGTGCCGCCCGGCATAGACTCAAGCAGGGCGCGGTTCCACTCGCCGTGCTTACCCTTACGCAGATACCCCACGAGGTCTCCCTCCACCACGAGACTGCCGAACGGCAGTTGGCCCGTGATTAGCTGGAACATCATCACGCCAAACGAGAATATGTCAGTGGTAGGAAGCACCGTGGCATCCTTGCGTGGATTGAGCTGTTCGGGGGGAATGTAGGCGTAGGTGCCGAATATCTGCTTCGGCTTGCCGAGGATGTTGCGCTCCGTCATGCGCTTGTTGCGGTCGCCTGAGATGCCGAAGTCGGTGAGCGCGAAGTTGCCGTTGTCCTTCAGCAGTACGTTCTCCGGCTTCATGTCGCGGTGTACCTTGCCGCACTTGTGCAGGGCCTTGAGGCCGAAGAGCGAGTGCATGGCCACCTTGGTGAAGTCTATGTCCTGGTGCCCGCGTATGGTCATGAGGTCGCCTCCGTGACAGTACTCCATCACGATGTAGGGATTGCCCAGCACATATCCGTGCGAGAGCGAGTGTACGAGATAGTCGCTCACGATGCGTCCTGTCTCAAACTCCATGTCGAAACGCGCCACGAGCGACTGCCGTATCTCTGGCGGCACCTCCCACAGTTTCAGCAGCTTCAGCGCATACTCCTGCCCCGACTTGTCCCTCACGGCATACACCCTGCCGAACGAGCCCTCGCCAAGCACGCTGATTACGATGTACTGTCCGTCAATGGTGTCACCCTCAGCGAACGCACATCTCTGAGCTATACTGTCCATAATAATAAGGTGTGTGGATTACTCGTGGAATGTGAACAGTCTGTTGCCGAGCAGTATGGTGTCGCCGTCGTGCAGCTCCACCTTATGGCTTGCGAGTACGAATGTGGTGTGCTGGCTGCTGCGGTCCTCTATGAACCACTTGCCATCGACGTTTGTCAGCACGGCCTGCTCCCTCGACGTGATTGACGCGTTGGCCTCATCGGTGTTGGCGCGTGTGAGCGTCACCTCGTCGCCCTCATACTCACGGGCCGGCATGTCGTGCTTCTCGTTTATCTTCCTGACGGGCTTCAGCGAGAACGACGGCACCTGCTCCTCGCCCATAAGATAGGGATTGATGGTGCCCGAGAGCGGTTTCTGGGCAGCGGCCGGCTTCTCCGCAGGGGCTGCGGGGCGACTCACGGGGGCTGCGGGGCGGCTCACGGGGGCATCAGACAGCACCGTAGACTCGCTGACGGGCTTCTTCAGCACCGACTTGCAGTTGGGGCATACCGAGGTGTCGTGCCTGAGCGGATAGCCGCACTTAGGGCATGAGGGACCGTCGATGTCCGTGTGCTCTGGCCGTGGGGCACCGACCATGCCGACAGGGTTTCCTGCCATGCCTCCGCCGAAGGCCATATCTTCCCTGACGGTTTTCTTCAGGCTCTCGGCAGCGGGCGCAGGGGAGGACTGGGGCACGAAACTCGTGGCCTCGAAATCCATATTGCCGCCTGTCAAAGGGGCACCACACTTGATACAGTTTGTCTCATTGGGCTTGTTGGGCCACTTGCATTTCGGACATCTCATAGTAATTGTTTTTTAGCCAGACAGCCATGAGTAGCCACGACTGCCACATTAATAATCAGGTTGTATAACTCTAACGGCATCTGCCTACGGCAGCCACCACGCACACGCGTCATGCGGCCACTGCTGCGATGCCTGCACAAAGGAGAACGGGCATGTGCCGGATACGTACCGGCTGTCTCCTAAGAATATAAATTATTGAACATTTTTTATTCCTTATCACGCGTCAGCCTCACTGCGGGCCGTGCGTCACGAACCATGCGCCCAGTATCAACATGAGTTCAGATTCGTTTACAAAGGTAAAAAATAAAATAAAAAAACGTACCGCATCAGAAAGTTTTTATCTTTCAGTTGCGCAATTTTAACATTTCTTCCACACGCGTGCGGCACCGTGGTCACGCCCACGACGACCGCACTGCATACACGTACATCACGGCCGCTGGAGCGGATAGTTGTACTGGTCGAAGTAGGCGTGCCGCTGCGACGGCATCCATCCCTGCTCCACCGACACCTGCACGCTCACGTTGGGCGACACGTTGTACTTCACGGCCGCGCCTATGCGGTCGCCGATGTTGCCCATGTCGTACACGGCGAGGGGCACGAAGGCGTTGCGCTGCGCTAAGCTCTTCTGGCCATAGAGATAAAGCTCCCACCGCTCATTGAGCTTATAGCCGAGCACGGCAGACAGCCCGGCATCGCGGTATGTGCCGTGCCCCCACATCACATTGTCGAAATATCCGCCCACGGCAAGCGACGCTCTCTTGCTGAGCGGCACGGCATACATGGCGGATATGTTCTGCGCGAATCCCGCACCACCCCGCGCGTTCTTGCCAAACTGCGCGAACACCGATGCGCCAAGGCTCACGTTCAGGCCCTCGTGCAGCCCCCATGTGTTCCACAAGCCCCACCCTCCATAGTAGAGTGGGCGCATAACCATAGGCAGCACCTCGCCGTGCATCCCCAATGGCGGCAGATGCAGCGTGTCGGGGGCGGCGTATGCACCGCCGTCTGCCATCCGCTGTGGCATGATGTAG
>JALFIM010000079.1 GCA_022775985.1 Prevotella sp. | reverse complement strand
GGGCCGGAGGTGTTCTCTATGCCACGTGTCACATCACGCTCGGGATGACCGGGTGTGACAGAGCCCCACTGGCGGAACTGCTTCAGCTCGTCAATAGAGAACTTGCCCTGCAAAGCCAAGGCGGAATAGAGCATCGGGGACATGTGCCCGGGGTCGAGATAGAAACGGTCGCGCCCCTCCCATGTGGGATTCTCCGGGTCGTAGGTAAGGAACTCGGAGAACAGCACATTAATGAAATCGGCTCCGCCCATAGCACCACCAGGATGCCCGGACTTAGCCTTCTCTACCATCGACACAGCAAGCAATCTTATGTTGTCTGCTGCATGATTCATCAATTCCTTGTTGTTCATTTTGATGTAAGTGTTATAATAATATGTTATTTTTCTGACACCATCAATATGGGTGTTGCCCTTCGGCAGAACATCCGTCGGCAGGCATCACGCACGTAGATAATAGACATTTCTAAATCATTGCTGTTGCAAAGGTAGTCATATTAGTTGGATTTACTGTGCTGTCGGCGCATGTTTTTTGCTTTGCCCGCGCATTTTAGGGCACAGTACACGCCCGCATACCAAGAGTGTGCATGCGTGCGTTTAATTGATACGAGCACTTATCAACCAGTCACGGCAACCGTCCCGTACAGGCGTTTGGCACTAAAACATGAAAAAATAATGCCAATAACTTTTGGCAGTAACGAAAAAATACACTATCTTTGCAACCGCAATGAAGGGCATGACCCTCCATGCGATTGCAAAATCGTATTTATCAGCCGATATGGCTCAGTTGGTAGAGCAATTCATTCGTAATGAATAGGTCCTCGGTTCGAGTCCGAGTATCGGCTCAATATTAGGCGTAATGCGATAATAGCTCAGTTGGTAGAGCACTAGCTTCCCAAGCTGGGGGTCGCGGGTTCGAGCCCCGTTTATCGCTCAAGAAGCATATACAGCAAGCTATAACAGATGCAGATATTCCGATAAAGGCAACCTACATACGGTTGCCTTTGTTCATTTTACGCCAACTGCACCGCACCATCAAGATTTCATTTTATTCTCACCGTGCCGTAACCCACGAGCCTGTCGGTGCGTGCTCCCCTCGCCCGATAGTACACAAGGGCCTCGTACTCGTTCTCTGTCTGGAAGAAATTTCCCTCCGAAGGCAGTTGCACAAGCCTACCGTCAGCACGCGCCAACACATATCTGTAAGAATAATATCCCTGTTTCAAGTCTATGGCTGCAGCATAACACTTACGCTCCTCATCATACTGCATAAAGAAACGCCTGTCCGTAGACTCATCAGTCCACTTCGCGATGACGTACACGTCATCGGGCAAGCGCGGCGACAGAAGGGTGAAATGGGTGACAACGTAGTCGGAAGCCGTCTCGTTCTCCACATTGTCGCTGTTGCGTATATAGAAAGCACCATTGGCATCCTCATCGTGTACATAGTTGGGACGCGGCTCATCCGGCCATATATAGGCATGGTAACGCTCGCCATCCCAGTCTACAGACTCAAGCCCCATCGTAGTGTGCGACGGGTCGAGCGTCTCGAATTTGCGGTACTCGTTACCTGCCTCGAATATGAACTGGCGGCAATGCTCCCACCGCAGTCCGTCGTTGCTGACATACTGCGGCTGCGCGTCACGCACCGCCGTATGCCAAAAACCATTCTGCATGACCACGGTTTTTATCTCAGACCGATAGTCATTGACAGGAATGCCTGCATAGTTTATCTTCATCTCCACCTGCTGATGCCGCTGATTGATATCCACATCGGTATTGGTGGTGACCCCAAGCCCAACACCTACGATGGGCTCGCATATCATAAAGCATGCCCTAAGGACAGTGTCCTTGGTATTGTCGTCATACACCGTCACGCGGTAGTTGCCACTCGCGGTAGGGCGGCACTTGTCGTTAGGAATCTGAAAGTGATAATGCGTGTATGGCACGGTGGTATTGATAGACTGCTGCACATCGTCTATCGTATTGCCGTCGATGAACCCTTCACAATAATCGCTTGCGAACAGTCCGTCAGACTCAGCCCAGTCGGCATCGCAATGGCGTATGGAGTAGACGTAGCGTCTGTACTCGTGCGTGAGGTCATCGAAGTCTATGTTCACGGCATCGCCGCCATTAAGTGCCATGACAGGCATTGACAGCCAGTTGTCACCGACCACGACCTGCAACGAGGATATACCGTCGGCACGCAGCTCGTTGACCTGAGCCTTGCACAACGGGGCACGCCCGCAGAGCAATGCGGCAACCATCACCAATGCATAGACGTATGTTCGCATATTAAAATCAGAATTCAAATTGTACACGCGCGTTTATAAGACGGCCCGTAAGATAGTTGGGCACAGCATACTGATGACTGGTGACATCAGTAATCCAGTAATAGGAATTGACGTTGTTTATGCCGAAGAGATTAAGACAGTCCAGTCCAAGCCACACATTGCGGAATGTCTTGCCGTGCGTCTTATTCTCATTGTTCACCAAGCGGTAGCTGAGTCCTATGTCAGCACGCTTATATGCAGGGGCACGGAAGGTGTTGGTCTCAAGCTCCTGATGCGGAGTAGAGAACGGCAAGCCGTCTGCGTATGCCAGCTTCAGAGACATCTTCCACCTGTCTGTACCAGGAAAATAATCGGTGAAATACAGATTCACGGCATACCGTTGGTCGGTAGGCAGCGGTATGCTGCGGCCATTGAGGCGCATCTTCGTGTCCATGACAGAAAGGCTTATCCATGAGTCTGTGCCCGGTACGAACTCACCATACAGTTTCATGTCTATACCGGTGGCATGTCCGCTGCACATATTTCCACCGTAATACACCACCTTCACGTTGTTCACGCTATAAGGAACAAGGTTGCCGAGAGCCTTGTAGTACACCTCGGTAGTGAACTTATACGGGCGGTTCTTCACATTGAAACGATAGTCCATGCCCATGATGAAGTGTACAGACCGCTGACTCTTGGCCTTAGCATTAAGACTTGCCACTGTCACTCCGTTTACGGTCGTGGTATCGCGTATCTCCTTATAGAACGGAGCCTGGTAGTAGAGACCTGCCGCCACGCGCATGGTGACATCACGGCTGAAGGCCGGCACCACGCCAAGCGACACGCGCGGACTGAGTATAGTCTCGTTGTTGAAACTCCAATGGCTCATGCGCACACCATAGTTAAGCGTGAAGTGCGTGTGCTCACCACGGCTGCTGAAGCGGTATATGTCCTGAATATAAGCTTCTATACGGCTCGCCTTGAGCTCATTATTGGCCCTCATGGAGTACACCATATACAGGTCACTGCCCGTATGCGGTATGCTATAACCGCTTGAGTCGCGCATCTCATACTCCGTAGACCGCTCGTTGATGTGCTCTTTCTTATACGTCAAGGCCCCCTCCAGCTCATGCCGTTTGGTCTTTGTAGCGAACAGCAGCTTCACATTGGCCACGTTAGCCTTGAGATAGTTGCGCGCATGCTGGAAGTACGTACCCACTCCGAGGTTCTCACTCGTCTCCGTCTGCGTGAGCCAGTACTGCCCCTGTATGTCATAGGCCTCCTGCTCCTTGGTGTGAAAGGCCGAGGCGATGAGCGACAAGGACGTATTGGCACCGAGATGACGCGTTATGCTGAGAGAACCGAAATAAGTGCGGAACACGTCTTTCTCCTTTCCGTCGAAATATACACGGAAAGCCTTGACATCCTCCATGGTACCGAACGTTGTCTCGCGGTCTGAAGGCTGGAAGTCATAGTGATTGTCAGAGATGTTGCCAAGCACGCTTATCGTCCACCTGTTGTTCGGTGTATAAGACAAATGTGTCTGATAGTCAAGGAAACGCGGCTTGTATTCGCCCTTGGTCTCAAGCGAACCGAGCATATACTGATTGGTCTTGTACCGCAAGCCGTTGCTCCATGCGAACTTCTTGTTGCTGAATCCCACATACGCACTGGCTCCGAGTAGACTGGCCATAGCCGTAGCCTCAAAAGACTTAGGACGCTTGTACGTGATGTCAAGGGCCGACGACATCTTGTCGCCGTACTTAGCGGAGAATCCACCAGTAGAGAATCCTATCTTGTCTACCATGTCAGGGTTGATGATAGAGAGCCCCTCCTGCTGCCCACTCCTTACGAGGAACGGGCGATATACCTCTACATTATTTATATATACGCTGTTTTCATCGAACGAGCCGCCTCTGACATTGTACTGCGACGACAGTTCGCTGTGCGTAGACACGCCCGCCTGACTCTGTATAAGCTCCTCAACGGCATTGCCAGTGGTAGACGGCTGATTGGTAAGATGGTCTTTCTTCAACTCCTCCACTTGCCCCATCTGCCTTCTTGTCTCCGTGACCGTAACCTCATCGAGCGTATTGTCGCTGTGCATAACTATCTGAAGGGTCTGCTTGCCACGTGGATTGCGCAGCACACGTGTCTTAGCCTTGTAGCCCACCATGGAGAATCTTATCACCACAGAGTCGGCAGTATGCAGCTGCATCTTGTACTCACCCTTGAGCGATGTCATGGTTATCTTGCCCTGACTCACGCATGCCACCGTGGCAAACTCCATTGGAGCCATCTGCTCATCCACCACTTTTCCCTGAAGCGTGAATTCCTGTGCCACGGCCACGCCTACGGTGACGAGGAGCGTATATAATACGAATAATAATCTTTTCATACTGTAAAGTTACACCGTCACGGTGATAGCTACACGCATGACGCACTATGCAATTAACGCGTGCCTACGCATTTTATTGTACTGCGAGGCCGTATTTTAACGCAAAATCGTCCGTTCCGAGTCGCTGACGACCCGAAACGGACGATGCTCATATCAGCCTGTGCGGCGTGAATCATTCCTTATTGATGTCCCATCCCACAGCCGACGCGCCGAGGACTGCGGCCGACGAACCGTCGAGACCGCTCACGAGGAACTTGGCCTTGCCCTTGAATATGTTGAGCACAGACTCATCGTATGCCTTTTTGATGGGGTTCATAATCAAGTCGCCGGCCTTTGTCAGGCCACCGAAGAAGATAAATGCCTCAGGAGAAGAGAACGCAGCGAAGTCAGCGCAAGCCTCACCAAGCATCTTGCCAGTGAACTCATACACGCGCTGTGCCAATGCATCGCCCTTGCCGGCAGCCACAGACACATCGTAAGAAGTGATGTCGGCAGCGTTCATAGAGCGGAGCAGAGACGGCTCATCCGTAGTCTCGAGATACTCACGGGCCGTGCGTGCCACGCCGGTAGCGGAGCAATAAGCCTCAAGACATCCCAGACGGCCACAGCCACATGAGCGTCCGTTCTCGCGCACCATGATGACATGGCCGAGCTCACCTGCGAATCCGTCGCAACCATACACGAGCTGTCCGTTGACAACGATGCCCGAGCCTACGCCTGTACCAAGAGTTATCACGATAAAATTCTTCATGCCGCGTGCCACGCCATAGGTCATCTCACCGATAGCGGCAGCGTTGGCATCGTTGGTAAGAGCCACCGGGATGCCGAGCTTCTCAGAGAACATGTCTGCCAAAGGCACCACACCATCGTGTCCCCATGAGAGGTTGGGAGCAAACTCTATGGTACCCTTGTAGAAGTTGCCATTAGGAGCACCGATACCCATAGCCTTGATTTTCTCTATGCCACCCACCTGATCGATGATTATCTGGAGAGCCTCCACTGAAGCGTTCACGTAATCGTCAACGCTCTCATATCCCTGTGTCTTGATAGCTGTCGTGGCCTTGATGTCGCCACGGCTGTCTACAATACCGAAGACGGAGTTGGTTCCGCCTAAATCCAAACCGATAACATACGGTTTCATTGTCACTTCTGGACTCATGATTATTCTTTTTATGTAATTAATAGTAATAAATGCGAATTAAAGGACACGCCCGACCACAACACACAACCATACGGAGACACCGCCCCGACGCACCATGCCGCATTGCCGCACACGCCTGTCTTTAATTCTCGCAAAGTTATTAAAAATACTTGTATGGCGCAAAGTTTTAACAGTAAAATTTGCCTGTCTCGCATAATTTTTGCAATTTTGCATTTGTTATGCAGTTTCCAATTCAGATAGATATATTAGACTTCATATTCAAAGGCATACTTATAGGCATCATGGCATCTGCACCGATGGGGCCTGTCGGAGTGCTCTGCATACAGCGCACGCTCAACAAGGGCCGCTGGTATGGCTTCATAACAGGAGTGGGAGCCGCTGTCAGCGACCTCCTGTACGCCCTTGTCACAGGCTTCGGCATGAGTTTCGTCATGGACTTCATCAACAATGAGCGCAGCCGGTTCATGCTACAGATATGCGGAAGTGTGCTGCTTCTGCTTTTCGGCATATACTGCTACCGCTCCGACCCCACCAAGAAGATACACAAAAGCAACCGCCAGAGCAAGGGTTCGCTGGTACACAACGGCATAACGGCATTTCTCGTCACGTTTATCAACCCCCTCATCATATTCCTCTTCATATTCCTCTTCGCGCAGTTTGCGTTCATCGTGCCCGACCGTCCATTGGAGATGGCCGTAGGCTACGCATGCGTTGTGGGCGGAGCTCTGCTGTGGTGGTTTGGCCTGACATGGCTTGTAGACAAGGTGCGCGGCAAGTTTGACGACAACGGCATACTCATCATCAACCGCGTGGTGGGCTGCGTGGTGATAATATTCTCGCTCATCATGTTCTTCGGTATGGTGTTCAACCTCTACAAACTGCCCTACTGACCCACCTCGCGGCAACACATCTCACGACATACAGGATAAACATAACAATACTATCAAATGTTCATAGCACAAGAATTACGCAAGAAGAGCATAGCCGAATACCTGCTCTACATGTGGCAAGTAGAGGACCTTATCAGGGCATACGGATGCTCGCTCTCCGCAATCAAGAACAACTACATCAGCCGTTTCGACTACTCCGACGAGCAGAAAGAGGAGATGACCGACTGGTACGGCGACCTCATACGCATGATCAACCAGGAAGGCAAGCGCGAGAAAGGCCACCTTCAAATCAACGCCATACTCGTAGACGACCTCACCGACCTCCACGCACGGCTCCTGCAGAGCCCGCACTTCCCCTTTTACAATGCCGAATACTACAAAGTGCTGCCATTCATAGTAGAGCTTCGCGGCAAGGGCGGCAAGGAGTACGGCGAGATAGAGACATGCCTCAACGCCCTCTACGGCACGATGATGCTCCGCCTTCAGAAGAAAGAAATAAGCCCCGAGACAGAGCATGCCGTGAAGGAGATAACCACATTTATAGGCATGCTCAGCGACTACTACCTGAAAGACCGCACCGAGGGTCTGGAGTTCGACTGACCACGGCCCACCGCCATGGCCTCACGCCACGGCAACGCCCCTCACACCCGGCCACGACATCGGCCACGACACACACATTACGACATACATTATCTATAAACGATGAATCCAGAGATAGAGAGAAGGCGCACCTTCGCCATCATATCGCACCCTGACGCGGGAAAGACCACCCTCACGGAGAAGTTCCTTCTGTTCGGAGGACAGATACAGGTGGCAGGAGCTGTCAAGAACAACAAGATTAAGAAATCAGCGACATCCGACTGGATGGACATAGAGAAGCAGCGCGGTATATCCGTGTCTACCTCCGTCATGGAGTTCGACTACGAGGGCTACAAAGTCAACATCCTCGACACTCCAGGCCACCAGGACTTCGCCGAGGACACATACCGCACCCTCACCGCCGTAGACTCCGCCATAATAGTGGTAGACGGTGCCAAGGGTGTGGAGGCGCAGACACGCAAACTCATGGAGGTGTGCCGCATGCGCAACACCCCGGTGATAATCTTCATCAACAAGATGGACCGCGAGGGACGCGACCCCTTCGACCTGCTCGATGAGCTTGAGGAAGAGCTTAAAATCAGCGTCCGCCCCCTGTCGTGGCCTATAAACATAGGTGCCAAGTTCAAGGGCGTGTACAACATATACGAGAACAAGCTCGACCTGTTCAAGCCCGACAAGCAGCGCGTCACCGAGAAGGTGGAGGTAGACATCAAGAGCAGCGAACTGGAGCAGCACATCGGCGAGCAGGACGCGCAGCAGCTGCGCGACGACATAGAGCTCATCGACGGCGTGTACCCCGACTTCGACATAGAGTCGTACCGCGCAGCCGAAGTGGCTCCCGTGTTCTTCGGCTCGGCCCTCAACAACTTCGGAGTGCAGGAACTGCTCAACTGCTTCGTGAAGATAGCCCCGTCGCCACGCCCCACACAGGCCGAGGAGCGCACCGTGACACCAGAGGAGCCCAAGTTCACGGGCTTCATATTCAAGATAACGGCCAACATCGACCCCAACCACCGCTCCTGCATAGCCTTCTGCAAGGTGTGCAGCGGCAAGTTCGAGCGCAACCATCCATACCTGCACGTGCGTCTCGGCAAGACCGTGCGGTTCTCTTCGCCCACGCAGTTCATGGCGCAGCGCAAGAGCACCATAGAGGAAGCCTATCCCGGCGACATAGTAGGTCTGCCCGACAACGGCATATTCAAGATAGGCGACACGCTGACCGACGGCGAGCAACTGCACTTCCGCGGCCTGCCATCGTTCTCGCCCGAGATGTTCAAGTACATAGAGAACGACGACCCAATGAAGTCGAAGCAGCTTGAGAAGGGCATCAGCCAGCTCATGGATGAGGGCGTAGCACAGATGTTCGTCAACCAGTTCAACGGCCGCAAGGTGATAGGCACCGTGGGACAGTTGCAGTTTGAGGTCATACAGTACCGCCTTGAGAACGAGTACAACGCCAAGTGCCGCTGGGAGCCCGTACACCTCTACAAGGCATGCTGGATAGAGAGCGACGACGAGGCGGAGCTTGATGCCTTCAAGAAGCGCAAGTACCAGTACATGGCCAAGGACATAGACGGGCGCGACGTATTCCTCGCCGACTCCGGCTACGTGCTCAGCATGGCGCAGCAGGACTTCAAGCACATCAAGTTCCACTTTACGAGCGAGTTCTGACACGCACCATCAGCCGCAAGCCAAACGCTCCACCAGGCCGCGACACGCCGCAGAGACATACAGAAAACAGCCATTCCACGAGGCAGCACGCCTACCTCATGGAATGGCTGTTTTAGTTTATCCACCATACCGTCCGACGCCAGTCGCGGCACCGCCTGTGCCTCACGCCCTCATATCACGGAACGCGCTCCACGTCACGGGCAGCGTGACGGCGAACGCGCACACGTCTGCCACGGCCTGGCATATCTCCAAGCCGAAGAGCCCAAGCCACTGAGGCAAGGTTATGACGAGCGGTATGAAGAACAGTCCGCTGCGCGAGGCAGCGAGCAGATTGGCACGTATGGGCTTGCGGATGGTCTGCAACAGCATGTTACTGCAAATGACAGTGGCGATAAGCGGAAACGTGAGCAACTGCCAGCGCAGCGCGGGAGTGCCTACGGCCACCACATCGGCATCATGCCTGAACTCCTCCACTATGCTCCCGGCGAACACATAGCCCACAATGGCCACCGCCGACAGAAACGCCGTACCGAGCTTCACGCAATACATATACCCCTCCCTCACCCTGTCGTACAGGCGTGCGCCATAGCAGAATCCGCACAGCGGTTGGAAGCCCTGTCCCAGTCCTATTATGGCCGAATACACGAAATAGGTGCTCCGCCCCACTATCGACATGGCGGCGATAGCCGCGTCGCCGAACGCCCCGGCCGCCACGTTGAGCACTATGGTGGCCACGCTGCCAAGGCCCTGCCGCATGACCGACGGCGTGCCGCCGGCCACTATCTCGCGCATGAGGCGCGGCGACGGCGAGAAGTTGCACGCGCGTATGTGTATGTTGCGGCCGCGGCGCGTCATGGCAAACAGTATGCAGAAGCTGCACACCTGCGATATGAGCGTGGCGGTGGCCGCACCTGCTATGCCCATGTGCAGCCAGAATATGAGCAGCGGCGCAAGAAACACGTTGAGCACCGCGCCCGACACTATGCCCACCATGGCAAAGAGGGCGTTGCCCTGGAAGCGCATCTGGTTGTTCATGGTGAACGAGGCCGTCATGAACGGAGCACCAAGCAGCACTATGCCGAGGTACGTCTCCGTATAAGGCAGTATGGTGGGTGTGGAGCCGAGGGCCTCTGCCAAGTCGGTGAGAAACAGGTGGCCGGCCACTGCCAGCACCACACCGAAACCGAAACTGTAGAAGAAGCCCGTGGCCGCCATGCGTGCTGCATCGTCGTGCAGCCTCGCGCCGAGCTTGCGCGAGATGTAGTTGCCTGAGCCATGACCGAAGAAGAAGCCTATGGCCTGTATCATCGCCATCACGGAGAATGACACTCCCACGGCCGCCGTACACTGAGTGTTGATTTTTCCCACGAAATACGTGTCCGCCATATTGTATATACTCGTCACGAGCATGCTCACTATCGTAGGCAATGCCATGGTGAGTATCACGTGATGGACGGGCGCCGCAGTGAGAAACCGATAGTTATCCCTTACTTTTCTCATCTTTGCGTTTTCCTGTTTTGCCACTGCAAAGTTACTGATTTTTCGCATACCGCATTCACTGCACAGCCAAGATAATGCGCCCCTGCCACATGACACGTCTGCACGGCAAGCCACGCTACACGACAAAATAAGCAGAATTTAACTTTCGCCGATGCAATAATGCATGGTTTTTGCTATTATACCTATATAATATAACGATACGACAGAACGAGACAAGGATATGAAACAGATAATCACAGCACTCACGCTGCTGCTCGCCACATTTGGCTTCAGCAAGGCATACGCACAGGACTACTACGACGTGACAGGGCGCGACGACAGCACCTACGTACAGAAGAAGCTCTCACGACAGGAGCGCAAGGCCCTTCAGCAGCGCATAGACAGCATGCAGTGGGCACAGGCCATGGAGGCAGTCAACGACACCGCGTTCACGCTTGAGGCCGACCAGGTGATATTCAAGTACGGACAGAGGGCATACGTGTCGTCATCCACCAACTTCGTGCAGGTAGACAAGCGCAACGCCACGGTACAGGTGGCGTTCAACGTGCCCGTAGCCGGGCCTAACGGCATGGGCGGTGTGACGCTCGACGGCACCGTGACGGAATACTCCGTGAGCAACACCAAGAAGGGCGACATCACCTTCATCAAGCTCACCGTCATGGGAGTGGCCATATCATCGAGTCTGCAAATCACGCTGTACAAGGGCTCCGACAAGGCACAAGTGACGATAATGCCCAACTTCAACTCCCACCGCATCACCCTGTCGGGCAGACTGCTGCCCAAAGACGGGAGCTTCGTGGTGAAGGGACGCTCCATCTGACGGCACATCACCACACCCCACTCCGCACGGCTTACAGCCCATGCCGCGCACCTCACCACCACTCCACACATCAGCATGGCGAGCTCACTCTATGGCGACAGCCACGATGCCCACAGCATTGGAATGCAACCATGCAACACACTGGGCACCAATACGTTGCAAAACGGCCCATTTTACACTGCGATTCAGCCCATTTCACACTCCAAAACGGGCCGTTTCGCAGTGCGAAATGGGCCGTTTTGCAAATCCATCCGGCAGCGAAGCCTCAACGCTTGAAAACATACCCGTATTTACGTCCGCCTATAATAATATATAATGTGTACATACCCGACATGCCAACAGATAAAAGTTTTTCAAAAAAAGTGCATCAAAAATTTGGTTGATAAACAAAAAAAGGCTACCTTTGCACCCGCATTCAAGAGTTATGCAGTGCTTCGGTAATTTATCGGACATCCTTAAAGGAAGTTTGGGTGAGTGGCTGAAACCAGTAGTTTGCTAAACTGCCGTACGGGTAACCGTACCGGGGGTTCGAATCCCCCAGCTTCCGCTCTTGACTTGTGATGGTGGATTCATCTAATGGTTAGGATACAAGATTCTCAATCTTGGCATAGGGGTTCGATTCCCCTATCCACTACAAGCCTCACAGCGCGACTTCTGCGGGGCTTTATTTTTGAGGGACACATGATGGTGGATTCATCTAATGGTTAGGATACAAGATTCTCAATCTTGGCATAGGGGTTCGATTCCCCTATCCACTACACACAAAGGCATACACTCCAGCAGATGTATGCCTTTTTGCGTTATGCGCCATCCACAGAATATCTTAAAATGAAATTTAGGACATGACGCATAAGCAAGCCGAGCCCCGCAATCATAAATAACTATAAATCCAGACTGGAAAGGACATCGTTTCAATGTTTTATTTGTAATTTTGTAGTTGGTTCATTATACTGAAACATGGATTTTGCAGAATTAAGAACAGAAATAAACAGTTGCACCGGCTTAGACTTCCAACAAGCCAGCAGCAAACTACAAAATATCATATTCGGCCTTAAAAAAGCTGATATACTGGAACTGATTGTAGAAATCGGCACTATCCCAGAGGATATAGGACACGACTCTACTGAGGAGGAACTGTACACCAAGGCATCTGACATCCTCTTTGCCAAGGCTCTTAAAGAAATGAACCTGGAAGTGTATGTATTAACGCAAAGAGCCGACTGTGCTGACATCGTGGCACAAAGCCACTATCACAGTTATAGTTTAGTGGGTGATGCCAAAGTTTTCAGACTAAGCAGAACAGACAAGAACGCAAAAGACTTCAAGGTAGCATCCATGGCTCACTGGAGAGGAGACTGTGACTACTCTGTCTTAGCCTGTCCTTACTACCAATACCCTAAGAGCAACAGCCAAATATACAAAGACGCATTAGACAACAACATATCCCTATTCAGTTGGGAATATCTTTACATTCTCCTGAAGGAGGACGTAAAAGAGGACGCGTCAACAAATCTCGGAGAGCTGTTCAACCAAAGTGCCGTCATCGCAAACGCCACTACTGTCGGAAATGCCAAGGCTAATTTCCTGCCACTGCAAAACGAGCATATCGCAGATATCATAAACATGCCACAAAGCAAGTTCGCCAGCTACTTTGACAACATCAAGAAGATGCTCGTCAAACGCGGCCGTACCGAGATAAGCTATTATGAGGACGAGATAGACAGAGTAAGGCAACTGAACAGAGAGGATGCCATCAACGAACTTCTGAAAAGCATGAAGCTGGATAAGAAAATCACTACCATCAAACAGTTTATCGAGCAAATAAGAAAATGATAGAAAACTACTTAAATAAGATAATCAATGGCATTTGCATGGACGTGATGAGGCAATTTCCCGACAACTCTATAAATCTTGTCGTCACCTCACCACCATACGACAATTTAAGGACATACAAGGGCTACACCTTTCCATTTGAGGATATAATCACAGAACTATACAGAATAGTCAAAGAAGAAGGTATCGTCGTCTGGGTAGTGTCCGATGCCACCATCAACGGCAGTGAGACCTGCACCAGTTTCAAGCAAGCACTAACCTTTGTAGAAAAAGGTTTTAGGCTGCACGACACCATGATATTCCAGAATACAAACCCCGTACCACAGATATACAGGAAGAGATACACAAATGTCTTTGAATACATGTTCGTGTTCTCCAAAGGCGCCGTAGTCACCCACAATCCCATCATGGTGCCATGTATTCATGCCGGACTCGAACTGAAAGGCACCACTTACAAGAACTACTCAAAGGGCGAGCAATGCCGGACGAAGTTGGCAAACCCCGTAAAAGCGGAGAAGATAAAAGGCAACAT
The DNA here is from genome assembly GCA_022775985.1 of Prevotella sp. Classification (GTDB taxonomy): domain Bacteria; phylum Bacteroidota; class Bacteroidia; order Bacteroidales; family Bacteroidaceae; genus Prevotella. The sequence continues at coordinate 36,561 of JALFIM010000079.1, read as the reverse complement.
CTGGGAATATGTAGTAGGCAAGAAGGCCGTAGACCAAGAAGCCAAGAAGCACCCAGCACCATTTCCCTATGAACTTGCGTTGGACCACATAAAGAGCTGGACCAACGAAGGCGACATAGTATTAGACCCCATGTGCGGCAGCGGAACCACGTGTGTGGCCGCAATGGACTCAAGAAGGGAGTATATAGGCATTGACATAAGCAAGGAGTATTGCGAATTAGCAGAAGGCAGAGTGAGAATCCACTCTCAAAAAGAGCCTTCACTCTTCGGCAATATGAGCAGATTCGCGGCTTATCCAAACTGACAAAAAGCGGAGCTGCCAAGCCACACCATCACGAAAAGGTCACATTATTTCTTGCGACTCCAAGCGTAGACGTGCAAAAGCTAAAAATACAAGAACAGGTGCCCATTGCGCCAAAACCTACGATTCAGGAGAAATCAGTTTAGCTACTGCTATCATACGCCAACAAAACGCTCCGCGACATTTGGCCATGTCGTGGAAAAAGCGTAACTTTAGCCGACAATTACGACAAAACATAAAAGCATGAAATCAATCAACACACGCCGTTCTATACGCAAATACGCCACACGTGAGGTGGAGCAAGCACTGCTTGAGCGTCTGCTCTCCGAGGCCATGCGCACCCAGACGATGGGTAACCTGCAACTATACAGCGTGGTCGTGACGCGCGATGAAGAGATGAAACGCCGTCTCGCCCCCGCACACTTCAACCAGCCGATGGTGACGCAAGCCCCTGTCGTGCTCACATTCTGCGCCGACACCAGGCGCACCACCGCGTGGGCGGACAACCGCATGGCCACACCGGGCTACGACAACCTGCTGTCGTACCAGAACGCCGCTACCGACGCGCTGCTGTTCTGCCAGACATTCTGCAACCTCGCGGAGGAAGAGGGGCTCGGATGCTGCTTCCTCGGCACCACCGTATATATGCCACAGACCATCATAGACGTACTGAAGCTGCCACGCCTCGTGATGCCGGTAGCCACGATAACGCTCGGATGGCCTGACGAGCAGCCGCCCCTCACCGACCGTCTGCCGCTCGATGCCGTCATGCACAGCGAGACATACACCGACTATACTCCCGAAAGCATAGACAGGTTCTACCACGACAAGGAGGAGTTGCCAGAGAACAAGGAGTTCGTACGCATCAACAACAAGCAGACCCTCGCACAGGTGTTCACCGACTGCCGATACACCAAGAAGGACAACGAGGCCATGTCAGTGACACTTGCAGAGGCACTGAAGAGACAAGGTTTCGCATGAGGCACGGCTCAAGAGCAAAATCATGACACGTAGATGATAAGCAAAAACAAGATAAAATACATACGCTCCCTGGCCCTAAAGAAGGTGCGCAAGGCCGAATGCGCCTATGTAGCCGAGGGGCCAAAGACCGTGGGCGACCTGCTACGGCGGCAGAAGGCACGCACCCTCGTAGCCACGGGACAGTGGGTTGCCGACAACGGCGCACTGGCCGCAAACACCAACGAACTGATAACGGTAGACGATGAGGAGCTGCGCAAGGCCAGTCTGCTGCAAACCCCACAGCAGGTCATAGGCATATTCGACCAGACTGCCGCCGCATACGACTTCAGTGATATAGACGGCAAGCTGACGATAGCCCTCGACGGGGTGCAGGACCCCGGCAACCTGGGCACCATCATACGCATAGCCGACTGGTTCGGGATAGACACCATAGTGTGCAGCCACGACACAGCCGACGCCTACAACCCCAAGACCGTACAGGCCACGATGGGAAGCATAGCACGCGTGAGGGTGGTATATACCGACCTCGCCGAGGCCATAAGGTCACTGCCCGACGGCTACCCCGTTTTCGCCACACTGCTCGACGGCGACAACATATACGCCACCGATCTGCCGCCAAGCGGCATGATAGTAATGGGTAACGAGGGCAACGGCATAAGCCGTGAGGTGCGGAGCCTCATCACCAACAAGATACTTATCCCCGACTTCGCCACGAGCAGCGACAAGGCGGAGAGTCTCAACGTGGCCATAGCCACGGCCATAACATGTTCGGAATTCAGACGCACGGCATACGCCAAAGTCAACTAATAGAAACACGCATACAAATGATTGAGGATATAAAAAAGGAGCACAGCTCCTCTGCCTGCATAAAGCTGGCATACAACATGATGTGTAACAACTTCGCCACCATCTGCCGCAAGACATGGCTGCCGAATCTGGTCTACGCTCTCTGCATAAGCACGGCCGTGACCATACTGTCGGCCACAGGCACGGCCGAAGGCACGTCACACACTACGGCAATAGCCGTCTCATGCGTAATAGCCACATGCGCCTACGTGCTGGCTGGCGGATGGTTTGATGCCACATACGTGGCGCTGGTCACGGAGAGCGGCACCAAGTCGTGCGTCAGACGCTGCATAAGTCTGAGAGGCGTAAGCGCCATTGCCATATACGCATCGCTGCTGCTGGCGGCCGCAGCATTCATCATTGCGGCGCAACTCATAGACGTAAAGACCCCACCTGCCACAGCAGTGACCTACTGCACGGTGGCAGCGGTGGCAGTACTGGCCATAGCCACGATAGCCCAAGTGCCGTTCTTCTACACATTCACGCGCCATGCCGTGAATGGCTCTGACACCCTGCGCCACACACTGGGGCCCAATTACATAGCCGCCGTAAGACACATAGGCAGGATAATTGCGCCACTGGCACTGTCGGCACTCATAGAGATTATCATCATAGCACTCGCAATGAGTCCGCTGGCCGTTCTCGGCGCAGCACGGCTCAACAACGCCGCATGTATGGCCCTTGGCGATGCTGACTCACTGCCGGCACACTTCACCGTGCTGACATTCACCGCCACGGCACTGTTTGTATTCATATACGGATTCTCACGTATATGGATGTTCTTCGTGTCATGCTACGCCTATGGCAACATAGAGGCCAAGATGACGCATGGCAAGGACAAGGCCGCCGTATCTGACTGATCACACATGACTTATACTGAGCATACGTAATGCAGAAACCCTAAAAACAACAGCAATGAACAATAAACAGAAAATACTGTTCATCGACCGCGACGGCACGCTGATAGAAGAGCCGGCGGATGAGCAGATAGACTCGTTTGAGAAACTGAAATTCGTAGACGGGGTGTTCCAGCACCTCGGTTTCATAGCCCACAACCTCGACTTCAAGCTCGTGCTCGTCAGCAATCAGGACGGTCTGGGCACCGACTCCTTTCCCGAAGATACCTTCTGGCCTGTACACAACTTCATCATGCAGACGCTCAAGGGGGAGGGCATCAGTTTCGATGACCAGCTCATAGACCGCCATTTCCCTGAGGACAACTCACCTATGCGTAAGCCCGGCACGGGCATGCTGACAGAGTATATCGGCAATCCTGCCTACGACATAGAACACAGCTACGTCATAGGCGACCGTGACACAGATGCCCAGTTGGCACGCAACATAGGATGCAAGTCGCTCATTCTCGGCAAAGACGGCATGACATGGAAGAAGATAGCAGAGACTCTGTTTGCCGGTGAGCGCACGGCGGAGATACGCCGCACTACAAAGGAGACAGACATATACGTCAAGGTGAACCTCGACGGCAAGGGCACGTGCGACATCAACACGGGGCTTGGATTCTTCGACCACATGCTTGAGCAGATAGGCAAGCATGGCATGACAGACCTCACGATACATGTAGACGGCGACCTGAACGTAGACGAGCACCACACAATTGAGGACACGGCCATTGTGCTTGGCCAGTGTCTGCTGCAAGCCCTCGGCTCCAAGCGCGGAATAGAACGCTACGGATTCTGTCTGCCCATGGACGACTGCATCTGCAACGTGGCGCTCGACTTCGGCGGACGGCCGTGGCTGATATGGGACACGGAGTTCAAGCGCGAGAAGATAGGCGACATGCCCACCGAGATGTTCATGCACTTCTTCAAGAGCATAAGCGACGCAGCGCAGATGAACCTCTACATCAAGGCCGAGGGCACCAATGAGCACCACAAGATAGAGGGCATATTCAAGGCTTTCGCCAAAAGCATAAAGATGGCCGTAAGGAGGGATGTCTACCATTATGAACTGCCCTCAACCAAAGGCATGCTATAACTGAAAGTAGAATACGGGCTTGCCACATACGACACGCCGGTAATAATAAGAAAAGGACGCACCGTGTAGTCTGCAATAGGCTACGCGGTGCGTCCTTTTATCATATATTAGACAAATAATCTTCTTAACCGATACCGCACTATGCAGACACCGGTATGCCATGCACTAAAGCAGCAGCGGAGCAACAGCAAGCCCCAGTGCCACCCCACTCTCACAGGCCAAGAATGACGTATTGACGGCCGTACCACGCCGGCAGTGGCCGCTGCGCTCTATGAGCAGGAGCTGGGAACAAGCCGCCGTCATGCCTATTCCAGCACCGAGAAGCCCAGGCCCGAGCAATCCTGCCGTCAAAGCACCGTCTGACAGCAGCGACGCACCGCCCGCCACGACAAAGAGCAACGACACCTCCAACTGGCGCATGCTGAGACTTGTCACCACAAGGTAGCGTTCAAGAACCAGCACCCACAGGAATCCCAACAACACCAACACGTAGCACATCACCGATGACACGGCCATGAGCACAAAGCCGTACACCACGAAGCCGGCACAAGTTAGCACGAACGGCAAGAGCGAACCGTCAAGAAGGAATCGGTCTGACGACAGGCGTGACACATCATCCTCTGGTGTCTTGAACGGAAACCACACGCAGGTAAGCAGCACGGCCGCCACCGCTATCAGCCCAAAAGCAGACAGGCACACACGCGGCAAGCCCACATTGCGCTGCAACACTATTGCTGCCACGGGGCCGAGCACCATTCCAAAGCGCAGCATCCATGCCACCGTGTGGTTGGCCAACGTGCGGAGCCACGACTCCGTCTTGTCTACGACCAGTGTGCCAAGCAGCACCATCGACGCGAGTCCGAAGAACGAGCCTGTGAGCATACGCACCAACGCGAAGCGGTGCCATGTGAAAAACTCACGATGACAGAGCATCAGATATGTGGCCACCGCACACAGTCCGAATCCTAACACCGCCACGCGGCAGACACGGCCACGCGGATAGCGCTGCACAAGCCAGTTGTTGGCCGGGCCGAACAAGAACAGGCCGATGAGATAAGCCACGCCACTGCTTGCCAAACCTGTGCGGCACGAATCATCCACAGCGGCATAATGGTGCATCAGCAGCGGATGCACCATAGAGAGCATATACGCAGCGGCATTGAGCATCAGTGCCACCACGCACAATATGACGAATCCGTGATGCCACAGGCTGCTGTGTACTGGGGTAAGCGGACCTAAACCTTTCATCCAATAGTCTTACTTAATACAAATTCCGAAACAAGGACTTGTTGTGTACACATCAGTAGCTCTCACCTGCATTAGGGAAATCGGAGCTCTTGACATCGGACACATACTTGCCTACGGCATGGGTCATTACATCCCACAAATCAGCGTACTGACGCAGAAACTTAGGTTTGAAGCCGTGCGTCATACCCATCATGTCGGCATAGACAAGTACCTGACCGTCAGTGCCATTTCCTGCTCCTATGCCTATCGTCACGCAACTGACACGCTTCGTAACCTCCGCTGCGAGCGCGGCGGGCACCTTCTCCAGCACTATGGCAAAGCATCCTGCGGCATCGAGCATCTCTGCATCGGAGATAAGTTTGGCAGCCTCTGCATCAGACTTGGCACGCAGACCGTAACCTCCGAACTTATGTATGCTCTGAGGAGTAAGGCCGAGATGACCGCAAACAGGTATGCCTGCATTGATTATTCCCTTCACCATGCCTATTATCTCCTCACCGCCTTCGAGCTTGAGAGCATCCACACCTGTCTCCTTCATCATCCTCACGGCGTTGCCCACGGCCTGCTCCACGCTCACCTGATAGCTGCCGAAAGGCATGTCGCAGACCACGAGGGCGTGCTTCACGGCACGCGCCACCGACCGTGCATGATATATCATCTGGTCTACTGTTATGGGAAGTGTGTCGGCATTGCCCGCCATGACATTGGAGGCAGAGTCGCCAATGAGTATGCTGTCCACGCCACCGGCATCAATTATAGACGCAGTTGTGAAATCATAGGCTGTAAGCATGGACACTTTCTCTCCACGCTCCTTGAACGAATCGAAGGTCTTTACAGTGATTTTCTTGTTGTCAGTACTTAAATAACCTGTCATAATTATTTCTTTTACATTATATGTAATTAGCAGCCTCAACAAGCCCAGCCATGAAGCACGAACCAATGGTAAGGCCTGTTGAGGACATGCAAAATTACGATTTTTTATGTTACCCACAAAATCAACGTTTACATTTTGACTTACAGCAAGCCGTCTCGGCACGCCATGACACCCGACAACACCACGCCTATCAGCCCTCACTGAGACAGTACGGACAAGCATCTGTACGCATCCACGGCACACTCATGCCGGCACTGGTTCACGGCAATGTCAAAAAATCACAGAGAGGAGCGTATTTGCAACGGCACTTGATATAGGATTTGTCATTTTTTTAGTAACTTTGCAGAAGATAAAAAGGTTATAGATATGAAACAGACGAAGATTGTTGCTTCAATCAGTGACAGGCGATGCGACAAGGAATTTATCCGCAAATTGTTCTTTGCAGGTGTCAACGTTGTCAGGATGAACACCGCCCACGCATCGGCTGAAGGAATAAAGGCCATCATAAAGAACGTAAGGGAGGTATCACCACACCTCGCCTTGATGATAGACACCAAGGGACCTGAAGTGCGCACCACCGACGTGAAGGAGCCAATACAGTTCAAGACTGGCGACATGGTGAAAATCATCGGCCGTCCCGAGACCGACTCCACACACGACATCATAAACGTATCATACCCCGACATAACAAAAGACGTGAAGGTGGGTGATGACATTCTGTTCGACGATGGCGAGCTCGACATGAAAGTAGTGGAGAACACCGGCCCAATGCTCGTAGCGCAAGTGCAGAACGACGGCATGCTCGGAGCCCACAAGAGCGTCAATGTACCGGGCGAGCACATCGCCCTGCCTGCCATCACGCAGAAAGACTACAACAACATACTGCTCGCCATAGAGCAGGACATTGACTTCATAGCACACTCGTTCGTAAGGTCAGCGGCCGACGTGATGGAGATACAGAAAATCCTTGATGAGCACAACAGCGACATAAAGATTATCTCCAAGATAGAGAACCAGGAGGGTGTAGACAACATCGATGAGATAATAGATGCCTCATACGGCATAATGATAGCCCGTGGCGACCTCGGCATAGAGGTGCCCATCGAGCAAATACCTGGCATACAGCGGCAGATAATACGCAAATGCGTGATGAAGCACAAGCCCGTCATCGTGGCCACACAGATGCTCCACACCATGATAAAGAACCCACGCCCGACCCGTGCCGAGGTAACAGACATCGCCAACGCCATATACTCAAACACTGACGCACTGATGCTCAGTGGTGAGACGGCTTCGGGCAAGTACCCCTTGGAGGCCGTACAGACAATGGCCGCCATAGCCGAGCAGGCCGAGAAAGACCGTGCAAGACTCGACAACGTGGAGATACCGATGAACAACAAGTGCACACAGAAGGAGTTTCTAGCCCATGCGGCCATCGATGCCACGCGCAAGCTCGGAGTGGCCGGCATCATCACTGACAGCGAGACAGGCGAGACGGCACGCAACCTCGCATCGTTCCGTGGCCCCAACCCTGTGTTGGCCATCTGCTATCGGGAGAAAACACAGCGCTGGCTGAATCTCAGTTTCGGTGTCATACCCATATACCAGAAAGAGCACACATCATCTGAGCACATGTTCATGGCCGCACTCCGCATGTTGAGACAAAAGAGATACATCGGTCTTGACGACAAGATAGCGTACCTCAGCGGCAGTTTCGGTGAAAGCGGCGGTACCACATTCCTTGAAATAAATAAGGTAAGACAGGTGTTTGACAGGTCGTACGAGTTCCACTTGCCACAGCACGTGGAGCGATAATCCGTCAAACCGCCGACACGCATACACACCCTTTCGTAAAAGAAAAGGCGATGTTACTTTCACTGAAGCCAAAAGCCGCCGCCACCCTATCACCATAGCCATGCAGCATGGGGTGGTGGCTAGCTCATATTTTTATGACTAAATATTTTCACGAGTATGAGAAATCAGAAGATTTATGAGGCGAACGACAAACTGATATCGCTTATTAAAGACAACTACAACGTGCTCCAGAGCCTTGGATGCTTCGGCATAAACCTCGGTTTCGGAGACAAGACCGTAAGCCAGGTCTGCGATGAGCAGAACGTAGACACGCACACATTCCTCACCATCGTCAACTTCACCATCAACGGCGAACGTTCAGACGTAGACATATCCGAGATGTCTATCCCCACCCTGCTGCGCTACCTCAAGGCGAGCCACGAATACTATCTCGGTTTCCAGTTGCCATTCATAAGAAAAGAACTGACCGAGGCCATAGACCACACAAGCGGACTCGGCAAACTGATAATGAAACTCTACGACGAATATGCGAGGAACATCACCACGCACATGAAATATGAGGAGAAGAACGTATTTCCATACATAGAGAACCTTCTCAAGGGCAACTTCAGCGGAGAGTTCACCATCGACACCTACTCCAAGCATCACGGACAAGAAGGCGACAAGCTGAGCGAGCTGAAAGGCATCATCATCAAGTACCTGCCATCGGACGGCCTGCACAACAACAAGCTGTCAGCCACACTGTATGACATATACAACAATGAGGACTGGCTGCGTCTGCATGCCGACGTTGAGGAGAACATCCTCATACCAGCGATAAAGCGTCTTGAGGAGAAACACAAGAAAAACGGCGTGGGCATGAACATCTCCAACATGCTCTCAAAATCGTCCGATGCCGCCGACACGTTAGGCGACCGCGAGAAAGAGGTCATCGTGGCACTCGTACAAGGCATGTCGAACAAGGAGATAGCAGACCATCTGTGCATATCCACAAACACTGTCATCACCCACCGACGCAACATCGCCCGCAAACTACAGATACACAGTCCGGCCGGTCTCACCATCTACGCCATCGTGAACAATCTCGTAGACATATCCAACGTAAAGCTATAGTCTACAAAGAACAATGCCAATGCACATCACAGCATTGGCCACCAAGCAGCAACACACGCACAAATGAATGTCAGAATAGCAATCATCGACACCAATACGCTGGCCATCATCGGCCTGAAACAGGTTCTCGAATCCGTCATGCCAATAATGGAGATTGACACTTTCAGCAGCTTCGACGAGCTCATCGGTGCCGACCCGGACAGCTATTTCCACTATTTCACAGACATATCCATAGTGTTACAGCACATGGACTTCTTCCGGGAGCGCGTCCATAAGACCATAGTCCTCACAAAGTCGTATGCCGCCAACAGCCAGATAGCATTCTTCCACAGCCTGTGCGTCAACCAGTCGGAGCAGAAGTTCATCAAGGACCTGCTCATGCTCGTACAGAGCGCACATGCCCATGGCCGCAACTTGCCACGCGTAGACAAGAGCGACGACACGCGGATGCTGAGCCCACGCGAGGCCGAAGTGCTCACACACATGGCATACGGACTGACCAACAAGGAGATAGCCGACAAACTGTGCATCAGTATCACCACAGTAATCTCACACCGCAAGAACATAATGGACAAGCTCGGAATGCGCACACTGTCGGCACTTACCATCTATGCCGTGATGAACGGGTACGTAGACGTAAACAGGATATGATACGCGCTACGTGCAGACACGCCAAGAATCACACCACGCTGACACCGCTACACATCGGCAGTATGATTTTTATCCACATTTGTTTGCCAGTCTCAGAAAAAATAATGAAATTTGTAGCTCATAACAAAAGACACACTTCCACTTTCCCAAATAAAATGAAGAGAGCACTATCCCTATTCCTTTCATTGATAAGCATCTGCTCTGTATGTGCCCAGCAGATGCGCAGGAATTCGAGCTATCAGATATACATAGAACAGTACAAAGACCTCGCCATAGAGCAGATGCTGCGCTACAACATACCAGCAAGCATCACTCTGGCACAAGGTCTGTTTGAGAGCCGTGCCGGACAAAGCGACCTTGCCCTGAGGAGCAACAATCATTTCGGCATAAAATGCCACGGATGGCAAGGACGGAAAGTGTACCACGACGATGATGCTGCCGGCGAATGTTTCAGAGCCTACGACAATGTGCGGCAGAGTTTTGAGGACCATAGCCGCTTCCTCGCCAACAACACGCGCTACAAGCGACTGTTCAGTCTGTCACGCACCGACTACAAGGGATGGGCGCACGGACTGAAAGCATGCGGCTACGCCACAAATCCACAGTATGCCTACGGACTGATAAACATCATAGAGCTATACAACCTGCAGCTTTATGACAGGTCTACGGGATACGACAAGTTCCTTGCCGACCATGCCTCAAAGGACCGTCCGCAAAGAGGCCAGCGTCTGCATCCCATAAAGATGTACAACGACAACTACTACCTCATAGCCCGTGCCGGCGACACATTCAAGTCCATAGGCAAGGAGGTGGGCATATCCTACCGCAAGCTGGCCAGATACAACGAGCGTGCATCCGATGATACCGTAGAAGAAGGCGACATCATCTATCTCAAGAAGAAGCGCAAGCGTGCAAGCAAGGCTTTCAAGAACCGTCCGCACATTGTAAAGAACGGTGAGAGCATGTACTACATATCGCAGCTCTATGGCATGCGGCTCAAGTACGTGTACAAGAAGAATCACCTGCCCGACGACTACCAGATAAAGGTAGGCGACACGATAAAGGTGTATTGATGACAACGCGAAACAATCTCAACAATGAATATAAAAAAACTTTTTCTCGCCCTGGCACTGATTATTATGTCGCCACTGGGGACTTTCTCGCAGAACGAGAAGCGTGAGTTCCGTGGCGCATGGATACAGTGCGTGAACGGACAATTCCAAGGTATGTCAACACAAGCCATGCAGAGTACGCTCACTCAGCAGCTCGATGTATTGCAGAGATATGGTGTCAACGCCATCATCTTCCAGGTACGTCCTGAGTGTGACGCGCTGTACCCAAGCAAGTATGAACCTTGGAGCCGTTTCCTCACAGGCATACAGGGCAAGGCTCCGTCGCCATACTGGGACCCTCTGAAGTGGATGATAGACCAGTGCCACAAGCGCGGTATGGAGCTTCACGCATGGATTAATCCCTACCGTGCCAAGACCAAAGGTACCTCTGAGCTGGCCTCAAGCCATATAGCCATAAAGCATCCTGGCAATGTGTTCCCATACGACGGGCAGTTTATCCTCAACCCCGGAATGCCAGAGAACCGCAAGTACATCTGTGACGTAGTAGACGACATAGTAAGCCGCTACGACATAGACGGACTGCATATTGACGACTATTTCTATCCATACCCACAGGCCGGCATGACCATTCCCGACCAGAAGGAGTTTGCCGCCTATAACAACGGCATAAGCAACATAGCCGACTGGCGACGCTACAACGTAAACATATTCATAAAGGAGCTTGGCGAAGTTATACACAAGCGCAAACCGTGGGTAAAATTCGGCGTGTCTCCATTCGGAATATACCGCAACAAGCGCACTGCCGCCATAGGCAGCAACACCACCGGACTGCAAAACTATGACGACCTGTATGCCGACGTGCTGCTGTGGGTCAACAACGGATGGATAGACTACTGCGTACCACAGCTCTACTGGCAGATAGGCAACAAAGCCGCCGACTACAAGACGCTCATAGAGTGGTGGAACAAATACTGCGGCAACCGCCCGTTGTATATCGGCGAGAGCATAGACCGCACCGTGAAATACGCCGACCCAGCCAATCCCAAGAGCAACCAGATGGGCGCCAAGTTCATGCTTCACTCCAAGATGAACAACGTGAAAGGCACCGTGCTGTGGTACGCCAAGGCTGCCGTAGACAACATGGGCAACTACGGCACGATGCTTGAGAAGCACTACTGGCGCTACCCTGCCCTGCAACCCACCATGCCGTTCATCGACGACAAGGCTCCCAAGAAGCCGAGAAGTGTCAAACCCGTATGGACGAGCGATGGCTACATACTGTTCTGGCAGGCGCCAAAAGGCAGCGGATGGAAAGACGAGGCCGCTAAATACGTGATATACCGCTTCGACAGTGGCGAGAAAGTAGACACCAACAGCCCACGCAACATCATCGCCATAACAGGCAACACATTCTACAAACTGCCATACGAGGACGGCAAGAAGAAATACACATACGTGGTCACCGCCCTCGACCGCATGTCCAACGAGAGCAAGATGGCCAAGAAGAAGGTCAAGCTCTGAGTCTGGCGGCACACTCCCATAAGCCGGCATACCCGCCGACTACACCACACCAGGCACAGGCGAGCATACGTCTGTGCCTCATCAAGCAAAACATCACCACACATGGCAGAGACAACTAATACACGCAAGCGCACATCCGCGCCCATTGACAACACATACGGCCACCTCCAACCACAAGCCCTCGACATGGAGCGCGTGGTGCTTGGTGCGCTGATGGTAGACAAGGACGCATTCTCCATAGTATCGGAGCTCTTGCACCCTGATACATTCTACGAGCCGAGACACCAGAAGATATACCAGGCCATACAGACCCTCAACATGAATGAGAATCCCGTAGACATCATCACCGTCACGGAGGAGCTCAGACGCGAGGGCACGCTCGAGTCAATAGGCGGCCCGGCATACATCGTGGAGCTCAGTTCCAACGTGGCCTCATCGGCCAACATAGAGTACCATGCACGCATACTCTCACAGAAATTCCTTGCCCGACAACTCATATCCTTCGCCAGCACCATAGAGACAAAGGCCTTCGATGAGACCGTGGATGTCAACGACCTTATGCAGGAAGCCGAGGGCAACCTGTTTGAGTTGTCGCAGCGCAACATGAAGAAAGACTACGTGCAGATAGACTCTGTGGTATCAAAGGCCATGGAGATACTGCAGAAGGCATCTGCCAACGCTGGCGGAATGACAGGTGTACCGACAGGTTACACCAAGCTGGATGAGAAGACGAGCGGATGGCAGGCATCAGACCTCGTGATAATAGCTGGCCGTCCTGCGATGGGTAAGACGGCTTTCGCACTGTCACTGGCCAAGAACATAGCCGTAGACGCACGCATACCCACGGCTTTCTTCTCTCTTGAGATGAGCAACGTGCAGCTCGTCAACCGTCTCATATCCAACGTCTGCGAGATTCCAGGCAACAAGATGCTCAACGGACAGCTCTCGCCCGACGAGTGGAGCAAGCTCGACAAGAACATGGGTACGCTCAATGGTGCCCCACTCTATATCGACGATACTCCCGGACTGTCTATCTTCGAGCTGAGGACTAAGGCACGCCGCCTTGTGAAAGAGAAAGATGTGAAAATCATAATGATAGACTACCTCCAGCTCATGAACGCCAACGGCATGAAGTTCGGCAGCCGACAGGAGGAGGTATCGAAGATTTCAGGCTCACTGAAAGGTCTTGCCAAGGAACTCGACATACCCATCCTCGCGCTGTCACAGCTCAACCGTACCGTAGAGAACCGCGAGGGACTTGAGGGCAAGCGTCCGCAGCTCAGCGACCTGCGTGAGTCGGGTTCCATAGAGCAGGATGCCGACATGGTACTTTTCGTACACCGTCCTGAGTACTACCATATATTCGAGGACGAAAAAGGCAACAATCTCCGTGGCATGGCACAGATTATCATTGCCAAGCACCGTAAAGGCGCCACAGGCGACGTGCTGCTCGACTTCAAGGGCGAGTTCACAAGATTCCAGAATCCCGGTTCTTCCTCTGTCAAGCACAACGACGCACCTGACGGTATGGTATACAACAGCAAACTGAATGATGCCAGCGATGCCTTTGACGCACCATTCCCGCCTCCATCGGCAGACGACGGCTCACCATTCTTATAAAAAGCGTAATCGGTTATGCCATTATAGCATAACCGATTACACACAATCATACAGTATCCACACCTATCTCACTATATTACCTTAGAGCGCAGTACGGCCTACCCTCCAAATCATCACCATATATGGCACATCCGTGCTATACAGTCTGCGGATATACCTCATCCAGCCTCTTCATATAAGCCGAGAGTTCTTCTTTAGCAGGACAGAACAGCACATCCGCCATACGGCATTGCCGCGCAAAAGCTCCACCAACCGTGTGCAGACACAGCCTTCTCAACACGGAGAATGTGGTAATATACACCTTTATATCACGCGTCGTAGGAAACGCACTGAGCCTCTCAATGAATGTGTATACGTCATGGCTGCCCTTATGCGGAAAGTCCGACAGGACGATAATGCCCGTCGTCAGCTTCCTCATTTCAGAATATTCTATAATGTCGCCGACCACTCTTCTTACACATTCCAAGGAGTCGTTGTTATAGTCTATCTCCACAAAAGCCTCCTCTCCACCAGCATCGTAGGCGTAACCGTCAAACGACAACGCTCTGTTTCGGTTGGTATTGGCAGCAAACCCGAAAAGCAATGAAAGGTACTGACTCGTCACGGCATTGACCTGCCGCTCCGTCAGTACAGAGAAATCATCTTTTATCTCAGATGCCGACTCCATACCTCCGACAATCTCCAGATTGCCATAGGGGCAAGTCCTTACACAGAGCCCGCACTTCACGCACGGTGACGACTTGTCACCAGAGATAAATCCATGATCCATGTCCTTTTCACGAGGCCCAAGCTCAGTCAATGCTCCCGTAGGACATACCGTGGTCTCGGACGGCAGACGGAAGAAGTCCTCCTTGACATTTGCTATATTCATGTACGAGCACCGTGGCATGGAGCACATCTCACAAGTCTTTACATCAGTAATCCTTATCTGCATAGTCAGTCAATCAGAAGTCCATAACCTGTCAATACGCTCTCAAAATCGAGCACCTCATTGCCCACGACCCTCCTCACAGCCATCCTGGTGATGCTGCATAAGTCGCAGGCTATAATCTTGATGCCGAAATTGCGGTATGCCATATCTATGGTACGGCGTATCGCGGCATCATTGCCAGGGTGTGAGAAGCCTATCACCAACGAAGCATAGTCCATACTACGTGCATTGGCCCGGTCGTAAGACATTATCTTATTCTCTATGGCTTGCCTTATACCCTTCATATTATAAGACGGCGACTCCGTAAACGACTTTATCTCAACGGGTATCACGCAGCCGTTGAAAAGGCAATATGCATCGTAGCGGCCTATCTCGCCCTCGCACTTCAGTCCTATTATATTCAGCAGCGCATGCACCAAAGGGTAGAACGCATCCTTATCGGCATCCCTGTACTTGGAGCATAAGTCCGTGGCTATCGTCTCCACACTATCGCCCGAGGCAGACCTCGTCTTTATCATGTCATGGACGCACCTTGAAGCCTCTGTCTCCAAGGTCATATCACCACGCGCCTGCTCATATACAGCGTCAACACGCAGCTCACGGGCCACCGACTCATTCTCTATCACGCACATACGGTCAGACTCCACGTCAGGATGCCTACGTATGTGTCCGCCAAGAAACCACTCCGCGCTTGTCTCCGGCAGCACCTGAAAGGGCGAGAACTCCTTATCAAAGTCATTCTGCGTCTTGTCTATTCCGCTCCTGTACAGCAATGCCGCGTATGCCTTGCCGCACAGCTCTTTCTGCAAGGCTATGTTGTTAATCTTGCGGAAGTCCCATGCCGTGACAAACTTATGGGATGCATACCGCGACTTTATCCCGTCTACATACCGCCGCCCGTCGGCTGTGCATACATAATAATTGACATTCCCGATACGTACCTGTCTCTGCTCTATTATACCGCACAGCCTCATAATCTGGTTTACCGTCCTCGTGAGATTGCTCACCTGCTTTAGCGGCTCATTCTTTTTTGTCTTAGGAAAATGCGGATGCTGCGTAGTAAATCTCAAGCCATGCTTCCTGATCTCACGCGCCTCCCTCACGAATTCGTCTATCTCGCGTATGTCATAGGTGGTGAGCAGCGGCATCTCGTCCGATGACAGCCGATAGTCGAGATTAGCCAAGGCGTAGCATATACCGAAGCCCAGACAGCAGTTGAATCCCTCATGGCAGTTGTGCTCATAGTTCTCCGTAGCCGTAGTCATACCCACGAAAAGCTCACGCAGCAACGAGTAGTCTGGATTGTTGCGCAGCACCTGCGACACCATGAGCTTGCCAAGCCGTGTGATGGCATACACCTCCGACCCGTAGTCTGCCGATACCATACCGAGCACACGCAGCAACTGCATGCGTGCCTTGGCGTTCTGCAAAGGAGAGTTGCGGCTCTCGTCACCATCGGCATTGACTATGGCCCTGGCCGACTCGCCCACCTTGCTGCCACTGGTTATCAGCAGCGAGTTGACACCTATCTCCGCCACGCTCCTCTTCGTATAGTAGCCTTGCGAGTCGGCATACTCCGTCGCCAGCTCCATCTCGTGCAGCAGACGGATGTTAGACATCACGCTGCCCTGGTTTTGCAATTTCAGATAGTCCTGTCCCACCATACTATCATGCCTTATCTTATCCGCTCAAGCCGTTCGGCCGCTATGTCGCACCACTTCCGCTCTATCTCTATACCCGTCCACTTGATGGCATGCCCTGCCTTGTTCAGTTTCTCGCAGCATACGCCGAGTGTCCCCGACCCATGAAACGGGTCGAGCACCGTCCCGCAGAACCTACCGTCCTCCATCGGGCAGAAAGCCTTCAGCAGCTCCGTTATCAGAGCCTCCGGCTTCTGCGCAGGGTGCGGCGTGCGCTCTTCCGCAAACGCCTTGCCAGCCAACGTGGGGAAATCCCACACGTCTCCCCTCATGGCACCCTTGCCCGATGGCACCCACGTCTTGGTATTGCCGTGGCTGTCGGTATATCTCACAGGACTCTTCAGCCGCTCGGTGCTCTTATACGGCACACGCACCTCGTCTACATTGTAAGTCCAGTGCCTGTCGCTCTTGGAGAACCACAGGAAAGGCTCATAATGCGTGGCAGGAGTCTTGGTGCTACGCGAAAATCCGTTCTCGTAGTGCCAGATATTCATGCGGCGGTAGTGAAGCCCTATACTGTACATATACACCTGTATGTAGCATATATAGTCGTGTATGCCGAACCAGATGATGCTACCCCTGTCAGACAGCAAGTCGCGCAGCAAGTCTATGCGTCGGTACATGCCCTCAAGAAATTCGCCAAGCGGAAGCATGTCGCTCTTATTGCCAAAGTCCTTGCCTACATTATACGGCGGGTCTGTAAGTATCAGGTCATACTTCACCCCATCCGCCACCATCTGCCTCAGCACCGCGTCGCAGTCGGCATTGATGATGCCATAGTAGTCGTCACTGTTCATCGTTGTCTCTTGAATATGATGATGTATTGATGATGTATATTCTCCACATACGAGAATGGATAGCCATACGGATGCAGAGACTTGTGGTTCTGTATGAGCACCTTGGTACCTTGCAGTACCAGATGTCCGCCTCCAGGCACCGCCCTCTTGTTCAGCGCATGTATTATGTCTGAATGAAAACTCACGAACTCACCCTTGTCCCTGAAGTCTGACACGATGACGGCCATGTACTTGCCTGTGCGCAGCACACGGGCGCACGGCATGAGCACCTTGTCGCAAAGCACGTCAAGAAACTGTCCGTAGTCTGCTATATTGCCCAAGTCGTGAGGGTCGTCAGAGTACTGCGTGTCAAGATTATTCGCCACCCTGTTCTTCCTCACTTTCTGGTCCTGCTTATGCAGTATGCCCCAATACGGCGGACTCGTCACCACGAAGTCTATGCTCTGCTCTGGCATCTGCGGCAGCACGGCTACGGAGTCGCCGTTTATGAACCTGTGTTTCGCGCTCGTGCCAGTGCCTACCTCCGTCTCCAGCCGCAGCAACGACAGCTTGTGGTACTTCTCCGACAGCTCTATACTCGTGCAAGTACGTCCCAACAGCTCGCATGCCTTCGCCGTAGAACCTACCCCTCCGAAAGGGTCAAGCACGCTCATGCCCTTCTTGGTGAAGAAGCGCACGAGGCACTCTATGTCCTGAAAAGAGAACGGCGCAGGGTGCTGTATCTCTATCTGGGCATGCGGATGCGACGCGCCGAGACCTTTCTGGTACATGTAGCTCTTGGTCTCTGGCACCCACTCCTTGCCCGTAAGGTCGTTAAGTTGGTTGCGCCTGTCCACGACACCATCCACCATCTGGCGGCAGACATCGCTGCCCTTGAAGTCCTCCACCTCCTCCTTGCTGTATAGCGAAGCCCCAGCGGACTCTACTTTATGGACGAGACCACGGGCGACACATTTCTCAAAGTTATGCCGTGACAAGCCCGACAGCCTCATAGCCTCACTCGCACGGATGAGGGTCTGGCCGCAGGACGATACGGCATCCGTGGTCACGTCATGCCGATCAGAATCCTCTTTAGTATGTAGCATCTCTTTTTTTCTCATTGTTATAGGCTGCTGGGTATTCAAAAGCAGCGCAAGAATTTGAAGTGACAAAAACTGCGGAGAGCAATTTATATCCGTTGTTTCTCAGTTGCTTAACGACTTACAATCCATCACGTATAAGTCAGCGCATATACAACCTATATACAAATTTCGTCAAAATACTTGATATATGCAAACAATTACATCAAAATATCACCAATGCAACTAACCGCACACAACATATTCAGCATGTTTTCAGCATGCACCTGTCGGTTCCATAATCGGCTCCATAATATTATTTCACTGACAATATTTTAGCGCAATTGTTTGCATATATCAAGTATTTTGACGAATTTTGCATAAAGGTTGTGCCTACAACCTTTCCCCAATGGATAAGATATAATGACAGATTCATAAATAACTAACCATAAAAAGGAAAATAAAATGAGAAATTCTGACGTTAAACCAGCAGAAGGCAAACTGGGCATCATGGTCGTGGGCTGTGGCGCAGTGGCCACTACATTCATGACAGGTGTGTTCATGGCTCGCAAAGGACTTGCAAAGCCTATCGGCTCCATGACCCAGTACGACAAGATACGCGTGGGCCGCGGTGCCGACAAGAAGTATCTGCACTACAAGGACATAGTGCCCCTGGCCGACCTCAACGACATAGTATTCGGTTCATGGGACGTATATCCGCAGAACGCTTACCAGGCTGCGATGTACGCTGAGGTGCTGAAGGAGAAAGACATCAACCCCGTGCGCGAGGAGCTGGAGAAGGTGGTGCCCATGAAGGCTGCCTTCGACAAGAACTACGCAAAGCGTCTCGACGGCGACAACGTGAAGGACTGCAAGACACGTTGGGACATGGTGGAGGCCCTGCGTCAGGACATCCGCGACTTCAAGGCAAAGAACGGATGCGCACGTATCGTGGTCATCTGGGCAGCATCCACGGAGATATACGTACCCGTAGACGAGAAAATTCACGGCACACTGGCCGCCCTTGAGGCCGCCATGAAGGCTGACGACCGTGAGCACATAGCCCCCTCCATGTGCTATGCATACGCTGCCCTCACCGAGGGTGCGCCCTTCATAATGGGTGCTCCGAACACCACCGTAGACATCCCTGCCATGTGGGAGCTCGCCGAGAAAACCAAGATGCCTATCGCCGGCAAGGACTTCAAGACCGGCCAGACACTTGTTAAGAGCGGATTCGCGCCCATCATAGGCACCCGTTGCCTCGGATTGAACGGTTGGTTCTCCACCAACATACTCGGCAACCGCGACGGCCTCGTGCTCGACGAGCCCGCCAACTTCCACACCAAGGAGGTGAGCAAGCTCTCCACCTTGGAGACAATCCTCAAGCCTGACGTGCAGCCCGACCTCTACGGACACGGCAACGACGAGGACACGCAGTACTACCACAAGGTGCGCATCAACTACTATCCGCCGCGCAACGACAACAAGGAGGGATGGGACAACATAGACATCTTCGGATGGATGGGATATCCCATGCAGATAAAGATAAACTTCCTCTGCCGCGACTCCATCCTCGCCGCACCGCTGCTGCTCGACCTCACCCTGCTGAGCGACCTCGCTGCACGTGCCGGACGATATGGCATACAGCGTTTCCTGAGCTTCTTCCTCAAGGCTCCAATGCACGACTACACCAAGGGCGAGGAAGCCGTCAACCACCTCTATCAGCAGTACACCATGCTGAAGAACGCCATCCGCGAGATGGGCGGCTACGAGCCCGACGAGGAGATAGACTAACAGTCAACTGAAACACCAACGAGGGTGAGCCAAGAACACGTATTCCTTGACTCACCCTCGTTCTTTTTTATCACCTTATTTATGCGGCAACAGTTGCGGCAAATGCCAAAGAAAGACTACATACAGCGACAGATGAAGGATGGGAACCGACAGGTGTCAGCCATATCGCCGATATAAGAATACTATGTTAAAGCCATGCGCAAGGGTGGTTTGTGACTACTTTTAGGCATGGTTTTAACGCATAATCACACGCTTTTCCTCTCCTTTATGCAAAGCGCAACGAGGAGTATGGCCACAACTACATCCACAACGTTTCACATGCCGCGCCCCAATGCTATCTTGAAAAACGGCTGGAACAGCAGGGCCAGTGCCCCGAACGTCACCATCAGCGCACTGTTCCTCTTCTCGCTGTACTGTACGGCCAGCACGGCAAACACCACCATCGCCACAAAGCGCACAAGCACATAGAAGCCGTAAGGCATGTGCAGGAGGCAAGCCAGAAGTAAGGCCGCCATGATAAGTTTGAGATAATTCATATTATTACTGTTTTTTATATAACGACGTTTCATGTTTTACTTTGACTCAGAGTTTAATTGCCAGAAATACACAGCCA
This sequence comes from Prevotella sp., assembly GCA_022775985.1. Taxonomy (GTDB): domain Bacteria; phylum Bacteroidota; class Bacteroidia; order Bacteroidales; family Bacteroidaceae; genus Prevotella. The sequence continues at coordinate 15,630 of JALFIM010000079.1, read as the reverse complement.
CCGAATCGGCATACATAGCGATGACAATAAATACCATAGGAAAAGCAACATGAATATACTTTCAGAATAACGAAAGTTCAAAAGCACACTGCCTTGGCAGCAATAATGAAGGAAGAGAATGTACTTTTATGTTGAGCAGTTCTTTTGGCTCCAATTTGTGCAATCCTCCTCCATATTCACGACCATTTATTGCAAATTGCTCACTTGTAACCTTGTTCAATGTTTGCCATACCTCATTCAGCAGTTTTGTGTCTGTCAAGCATTTTGAATAATTGTCTTTGGGGTACATGAGCAAGTACACATTAGTAGTGATGGCATTCGTCTTGTTCAGTATGAAACGAAACATCTTCCTTGAAGAATTGCCACGCCCCATATAGGGAATTACAAACGGAGCAGGCTTTCTTTCTTCGCAGGAATACCATAATGCTCGATGACTGCATATGTAACCTTTATCTACTCCACGTTTTATTCCCTCCTGTATATATCCCCATACCCTGGGATATTTTTCTATCAAGACATCTTCAGGCAAATCGCATGAGAACAAATATTGTTTTTGTGCCAATGCGACATTCCCTTCATTGTCTGATGATATAATGTCTTCTTTCAGATACCTTGGGCTTGGAAGCACTGGCTTGAGAAACTTTGACGGTATATGGTATTTCTCTATGGTGTCCATATCCACAACAAAGAAGTTATTGTCTCCTGTTGCAATTCCACGCTTTACTGTGAAAAAGTTTCCTAACTTACAGTCGTCATCACTTGAACAGTCCACTGTCTTTTCAACAAACAGATTAGACCATTTGCCAGATGCCGTTAAGCGTGTTCTTCCTACCGTCATTTTTCTTGAAGGGTCATTCACATCTTCTCCACATGAGAACTCTATGCCTTCTCCTGACGGCTTGCCCTTTCTGAAGAAAACTATTGTAGAACTGACAAGTGCATCATCAAATTGCACATCATCAGCCTTGAACTTGTGAACACACAAGAGATCTACACATTCGAGCAGATATTGCTTTACGGCCGTCCCATAATTCACGTCCAAGAACTCCGACGGTATTAGCCAACAGGACAAAGCCCCATCTGCCAGCCATTTCTCCGAAAGTATAAGGAAATAGCAATACAGTCCTGCCAATCCTGAAATCTTTATTCCTATATTTTGTTTTACTTCTCTTTGTAGTTCTTTTTTCCTTTCACTGTCAATATGATGGTGTCTTACATACGGAGGATTGGCTACAAGCAAATCGAAACGCTCACCGTTCAGTCTTTCTTTCAAGAAATCAACGTTTCGTAGTTCCAAGTCCTCTTTTGCCCAAAGCTCTTTGGCGGGACAATAATAATGGCTGTCTATCTCAAAACCTAACGCATGACCGGCTGCACTCTTAAACACACTGCGGAATGCGGCATAAAATGTCCCCAATCCGATTGAAGGCTCTAAGAAACTCACTGACTTTTTACGGCAGAGAGTCTTCGCTTTTCTCATTATACTGCATGCCAAAGGATATGGAGTGGCAAATTGCCCCTTCATATTACGCTCTTTTGAAGTCTTTTGCGCATCCAGCACTTTTTGCAGTCTGTCACGCTCCATGTTATAAGAAACGATGTCAAAGCTCATACTCCTGCCTTTTTAAAGTCGGTCACCCTATGCTCCCATATCCAATCAATACCCTCGGCAGCTTCGTAGCCAAGATAGCCGCTATCAAAATAGCCACATAAGAAAAGAACAAAATCAATATTATTCCCGTATGTGGATTTTAATTGTTCTATCTTTTGCGCCTCTTCCTTTCTGCGTTTATTGGTATTGGTGAAATCTCCTGCCGACTTGCACTCCACCAGAAGCGGTAATATGTTTTCGGAGCATCCCTTTCGCTTTATTACAACATCAATAGGCATATTAACACCAATACGGCTCATCCTGACAGGCACATTAAGATGGTAAGTGAATGTGCCTCGCTTCATTTGCGAAAATGAAGCGACGTCTTTAGAATCCACAAAAGCGTATCCTTCTGAAACAAGAAAATCACTGATGACTTTCAATTGTCTCTTTTCTTGCTCATTACGTATTATTGGGTCAGATAATGTTCCGCATAATCTGTCAGCCACAATACATTCAGCTATTTTAAGTTCTTCCTCAGTTGGTGCATTGCCTTTTTGAATCCAAGAAAACAGCTCTATGTCAAGTAATTTATTCAACACATGAGCAACCCGATTTAAGCAGTCCTCTTTTTCTTCCTCAGACAGTCTTTGCGGCAAACGTCCTTCCTCCATATTCTTAATGAAAGAAGGTTTGACACCTGAAAATCCGATAAGTCTGTCACGTGCGATAGGAGGAGTTGTAGCCATACGCAAAATTGTGATGAATTCCGGATGCTCTTTTAGGTGTGTTGTGGTAAAATGGAAATTATTGGTTTGGCTAATAGCCAATTCCACTTGCTCCATCGCACGCTTGCGTTCTTTTGTGTAAGTTATAGGTGCGAAATCCAGAAACCAGTCATTGTATAGTGACACAGATTTTATTGTATCTTCTTTCCACAATTCCGTGTTTCTTCTATTTATAATACAACTTGATTTTCTTGACATAATTCATTTGGGGAATTATTATACAATGCCATGTTTGGAGATGCTAAGATATTAAAATAAACTAAGAAAAAGAAATGTTATTGCAAAAACTTTCCTTTCTTACGAAAAAAAGTTGGTATAGGGGGAGTCTTGGAATACTTTGACATATGGCAAAGATAAGTATGAGAAACTCTCTCCTTTCAGAGAAATTTATTTCACAAGCAATGTGTTTAACGCGTTATTGTTTTTACTCCGTTCTTACGAGCAATTAATATTTGCCGCAAACGCATTTGCGAAACGGCCCATTTCAGGCTGCGAAACGGCCCGTTTCACCATGCGAAATGGGCCGTTTTGCATTGCGATTCGGCCCATTTCGCAACACGTTCATAACGTATTGTTTATCAACATTATACAAACTCGGTCAAGATATTGCATATTTCGTTTGGCACGTATGGCTTGCGCACCATCAAGCGTGGCCGTGACGCACGTGCTGATATGGCGATGCGCGTGTTAATGTGAAATAAATTTTGAGCATCTGTTTTGTTTCAGTAACTTTGCAATATGAAACTGCGAATTTTCAATCCCGAGCACGACATCGCGCTCGCCACACACACCGACAACTTCACCGCGCCCCATGCCGCCAGACACCTAAGGGCGAGTCTCGGATTCATCCCTGCCTTCTGGGCCGACGACGGCGACCTCGTGCTCGTTGACGACAGCGAGGCCGCCGCAGAGGCCGTGCGCCACATGAGGGGACATGCCGCTGACGTGAGGTTCGTAACAAGAGACGACCTCGCCCTCATCCCAGCCGACGACATTGAGGCCATAGACCCATGGGGCTGGGACAACAGCTTGTGCTACTCACTGAGGACATGCAATGAAGGTCTGGCACGGCTTATGCCCGACAGCCACAGACTCGACCTGATACGCACGGCGAGCAACCGCATGTTCGCCGCCACGCACCTGCTGCCGCAGTTGCGCTCCATAGACAGACGGCTGACGGGTGAGAGCTGCTACTGCGCCACTGCCGATGAGCTGTCTGCCCGACTGAAGTCCAACGGCAGGAGCGTGCTGAAGGCTCCGTGGAGCAGCAGCGGACGGGGCATAAGATACGTTGAGCGTGAGGCTGACGACAACGTGATGGGATGGTGCCGCAACATCATGGAGCGGCAGGGCGGCATAATGGCAGAACCGTTCTACCCCAAGGCCATAGACTTCGGCATGGAGTTCTGGCACTACGCGGACGGCAACACGGAGTATCGCGGCCTGTCGCTCTTCGACACCCGCAACGGAGCATATTGCGGCAACATACTGGCCACCGAGGCTGACAAGCGCGACATGCTCGCACAGTATGCCGACATGGAACTTGTAGACAAGGTGCGCGACAGCATAATCAGCCTAACCGCCACACTGCTCGGCGACTGGTACGAGGGTGCTTTCGGCATAGACATGATGGCCGTGACAGGCGATGACGGCAAGAGCCAGCTCATACATCCATGCGTGGAGATGAACCTCCGCCGCACGATGGGGCACGTGGCCCTGGCCCTGTCGCCCGACAAGCATGGGCCGCAAGGGCTGATGCGCATATACGCCAGCTCGGGCAAGTACAAGCTGCGGGTGTCGGCCACCAACGACAACCTGCTCGACACTGGCCTGGTGTAGCCCTGGAGTGCGGCGGCGCGGCACACAACACGACGCACGGCACGCGCCACCGCCACACAATACTATAAAAGCCACAAGCCCCGACGACCTATGATGGTCATCGGGGCTTGTGGCTTTTATAGTTGCAGTGAGCGTCTGCACGCTGCTACTAATGCAAGCGTGCAGAGGCGCATTATCACTTCTTGATGTTTGGACGCTCCAGTCCGTAGTGCTTGATGTGGTCCTCGCGCAGCAGCAACAGTGCTATGACTATGGCCACGACACCAAACCCGGCGAAGATGGTCATCGTCTGGGTGTAGTCGATGATGCCGTCGGCGGCAGTGTTGGCCTCATTCACCTTGCCTATCCATACAGGCACGAGGGCGAGACCTATGTTCTGGATATAGAATATCAGGGCGTATGCCGTGCCGAGGAGCTTCATGGGGATGATTTTCGGCACCGAAGGCCACATGGCAGACGGCACGAGACCGAAGGCCACGCCGAGCACTATCATCGCGCCTATGGCCACGGCGTAGGAGCCGAACGGAAGCGCGAACACCACATGCACGAGCGTGAGCAGCACACTGCCGATGAGCATCAGCGTGGCTCCCTTGCCGAACTTGTCGTATATGTTGCCGAAGATGGGTGTCAGGAATATAGTGCCGAACGGCAGCATGGCAGGTATCAGGCCCGCAAGTCCGGGGTCTACGCCGTACTTCATGACCATCAGCTTGGTGGCGAATTTAAGGAACGGGAACACGCCGGCATAGAACATGAGGCAGAGCACTGCCACGTACCAGAAGCCACGGTTGCACACCAGCAGCTTGAGGTCGGCGAACTTGAATCCCTCCTCTGGCTCCGTGGCGCACTGACGGGCCGAGGCATCCTCGCGCTTGTCCATGACGCAATATACGATGTAGGCTATCATGGCCGCACACATCATGGCCGCGCCTAAGCATACGGATGCCTGCACGCCGTCGGGTATGGCAAAGAGGTTCTTGATGTGTACGAGTCCGTTGACAAGAGAGGCGTTGAGGTTGTAGAACAGCGACCCCACCACACTGCCGAACGAGCCGGCCAGGCTGTGATACGGCACAAACTGTCCCATGGCCACGGGCAGTGAGTATGCCAGCGCGAACGCCGTGCCGATACGGGCGAGGGCCACCTGCAAGCCCATGGCGAGGGCCAGCTCATGGCCTGTGAACCACTTCACGATGACCTTGCTCACAGTGATGCCCGCAATCTCGCAGCCCACACCGTATATGGCGAAGCCGAGCACAGCCCACAACACCTGTACATGGTAGGTGCCGATGCCCAGAGGGAGAGTCACCACACCGGCGAAGTCGGTGCTGACGGCCCACCACTTGATGAGTGCTCCGCAGAACATGAGCGACGTGGCCATGACTCCCGTGAAGCGGATGCCGAACTTGTCGAGGATGATGCCGCCGAAGAACAGCAGCAGCAAGAACACGTTAAAATATCCGTATGAGCCCGAGAAGAAGCCATACTCGTCTGACGACCATCCCATACCGAGGCCGCCGGCCGTCTTGGCAGCCGTCAGCAGCGGCTCAAGCGGCGACATTACGTCTGTGAAGAAATAGCCGAACATCATGGTCACGCTGACTATGACGAGGGCCGACCAACGCGCGACTCTCGAGTCGCTGAGTTTCCTTTGAATTGTCTCTGTCATTATAAGTAAGTATTCAGAATTAATTTATATTAAAAGCATTATCTCATTTATTCCTGTCAAGAATTAGAGAAACAACGTTCGGCGAAAGCCAATTAGAGATTTTTTCCTACTTCATAGATTATCAAGAATTTAAGAAACAACGTTCGGCGAAAGCCAATTACAGTAACGGCAAAGCCGTTACACTTTCTCTAATTCTTGATTCTACATTTATAATGTAAACTCTTTGTAAGAAGAAAAATTCTCTAATTATCTAATTCTTGACAGAAAAATAATCTCGATTATCTACTTATTAAATTGTTTTCAAGCGCACATCCGTGGCAGCCTCAACCTTTGTGAAGGCCGCGCGGAGTACGAACCAGTCATTTATTGTCATGTAGTAATCACTTTTTCAGCCACTTGTCGAGCCAGCTGAAGAACGTGCGCTGCCACAGCACTCCGTTCTGAGGCTTCAGCACCCAGTGGTTCTCATCGGGGAAGATGAGCAGCTCTGCCGGTATGCCACGCATACGTGCGGCGTTGAACGCGCCGAAACCCTGGTTGGCATTGATGCGGTAGTCTTTCTCACCATGTATGCACAGTATGGGCGTGTCCCACTTATCCACGAAGCGGTGGGGGCTGTTGTCGTAGGTGCGGCGTGCATTCTCGCTCTTGTCCTTGTTCCAGTAGGCATCCTCATACTCCCAGTTGGAGAACCATGCCTCCTCGGTATCGGTGTACATAGACTCAAGGTTGAAGGCTCCATCGTGCGAGATGAAGCACTTGAAACGCTTGTCGTGATGCCCGGCGAGGTAGTACACGGAGAATCCTCCGAAACTTGCGCCAACGCATCCGAGGCGGTCTTTGTCTACGAACGGGAGGTTGGCGGCCGCGTCGTCAATGGCCGTAAGGTAGTCGTTCATGCACTGTCCTGTCCAGTCGCCGCTCACCTGCTCGTTCCACTCAGAGCCGAATCCGGGCAGACCACGGCGGTTGGGAGCGACAATCACGTAGCCATGGGCCGCCATTATCTGGAAATTCCAGCGGTAGCTCCAGAACTGGCTCACGGGGCTTTGGGGGCCTCCCTCGCAGAACAGCAGCGTGGGGTACTTCTTATTCTCGTCAAATCCTGCCGGCAACACTACCCAGTACTGCATCTGCTTGCCGTCGGAGGTTTGCACCCAACGCTCCTGCACCTTGCCGAATGTGAGGTTGTCGTAGAACGCCTTGTTCTCGAACGTAAGCTGCCGAACGTCGGTTTTCTTCACGTTCTTGCCAGGAGTGACCACATACAGCTCATCGGCCTGTGACAGGCTGTGGCGCGACATCAGCAGCTTGTTGCCGCTGTTGGCGAGCTGCACTGAGCCGAAGTCGGCCCAGTCGTCGGTCAGCCTCACCACGTTTCCGCCAAGGTCGGTGCTGTAAAGATTCTCACACGCATGCCATACGCCTATGAAATAGAGCGTGCGCGAGTCTGGAGCCCAGCAGTAGTCGTCTACATTGGAGTCGAAACTCTCCGTCACATACTTCTTGCTTCCGTCGGCGAGGTCGTACACACACAGCCTGTTGCGGTCGCTCTCGTAGCCGTCACGCGCCATGCTCTGCCATGCCACGTACTTGCCGTCGGGCGAGAATCGCGGATTAACGTCATAGCCCATGTTGAGGTCTGAGCCTTGATGGTTGACGGCCTGGTTCTTCATGCTCTTCGTCACGTCCACGGGCACAGGCTTGTAGTCGTCGGGCTTGCAGAGGTTCTTGGTCTTTCGCGTAGCTATGTCGTAGAGATAGATGTCCGAGTCGGTAGACACGGCATAGCTCACGCCCGTCTTTTTGCGGCAGGTGTATGCCACCATCTTGGAGTCCTTGCTCCAGTCGAGCTGCTCTATGCCGCCAAACGGTGACATCGGACACTCGAAAGGCTCGCCATCGAGGATGTCCACGCCATCGCTGATGCCGCCGTCTGTCACGTCAGCGACAAACGGATGAGCCACCGTCTCCACATAGTGGTCCCAGTGGCGGTAGTTGAGGTCTGTGACCAGACGGCCCGTAGCCAACGGCAAGTCGGCAGGGTTCTGCTTTATGCTCTCATGGTACGGCAGCGACTTGATGAGTATGACGTGCTTGCCATCGGGCGAGAACTTGTAGCCCTCGATGTCGGTCTGCGAATGGGTGAGCTGCTTACGGTCGGTGCCGTCGGCCGCCATGCTCCACAACTGGCCTCCCGAGAGATACGCTATGCGCCGTCCGCCGTCTATCCACGAGGCATCCGTCTCGCTGGCCGTGGTCGTAGTGAGCTTCGTCTGCTTCTTTCCGTCCATGGAGAGGACGTAGAGTATCTGGTGACCCTTGTTCTGCTTCACGCTGTAATAGCCCACTTGGTAGACTACCGACTTGCCGTCGGGCGAAGCCTGGGCCCCTCCTATGCGTCCCATGGCCCACAACGTCTCGGCATTCATGAGCCTGTCGGTGGTCAGGGAGCTTATATCGGTGGTTTTGTCAATCATCGTCTGTGCATTGGCGCCGCTGCACCCCATGACGGCGGCAACGGCAAGAGATAATGTCTTGTTCATAATAGAAAGATAAGATAGGTGATAAACAGACGACAGATTGCCCGGCCTCCTTGCAAGAAGAGAAAGAGAGCCCGGCAATCTGTCGCCATATAGTATTTACAATCCGCGTTTCTTGCGTTCCAGTTCCTCACGCTTGCGCTGCAGTTCCATCTGCTGTTCCTGCATGGCCTGGAGGCGTGCGGCAAATCCACTCTGCTTCTTCGGGTTGTTCTTGTTCTCCTTGTACTTGGCCTCAAGTATGGCAAGGAGCTTCTCATCGTCAGTGGTCTTGCGCAGAGTCCACATAATGGCCGCGCTGAAGAAGAGCGATATGAAGTAGTAGAAGTTGAGTCCTGCCGAATAGTCATTGAACATGAAGAAGAACATCAGCGGCATGAGGAACATCATCCACTGCATCATCTTCATCTGCTCTGCCTGCTGTCCCACCATCTGGTCGCGCTGCTGGCGCATCGTCATCCATGAGTACAGGAGCTGAGACACGCAGAACAGCACACACGTAAGGCTGAGATGATCGCCCAAGAGCCAGATGTTGTGGTTCCACTCGAATATCGGGTCATACGTAGAGAGGTCGTGAATCCACAGGAAACTCTCCCCACGCAGCTGTATGGCGTTAGGCACGAAGTTGAACATCGCTATCCAGATAGGCATCTGTATGAGCATGGGCAGACAGCCCGAGAGCGGACTCACGCCATACTTGGAGTACTCAGCCATCATGGCCTGTTGCTTCTGCATCTGGTCCTCAGGCTTGTTGTACTGCTTGGTAGCCTCCTCGAGTTTCGGCTTCAGTACCCTCATCTTGGCCGAGCTCATATAGCTCTTCTTCACCAGCGGGTAGGTGATGACCTTCAGCAGCAGCGTGATGAGTATAAGCACTATGCCCATGTTGATGTTGAGACCCGTCAGGAAGTCAAACACATAGAGCGTGAACCAGCGGTTGATGATACGGAACAACGGCCATCCGAGGTACACGAGACGCTGCATCTGCAAGTCTTTGCCGAAGCTGCACTCCTGCTCCACATGCTGAAGTAGGCGGAAGTCGTTGGGGCCGAAGTAGAAGTCGAGCTGCGTCGGGGTCTTACCCGTAGGGTCGAAGAATGTCTTTAGGCTCGCCTTATAGTTCTTGAGGTAGCCCGAACCCTTCTGCTGCGGCATGCTCACGAGCTGCGCGTTTGACTCGAAGTCGTCCTTCGCAATCATCACGGCCGAGAAAAACTGGTTCTTGAAAGCCACCCAGTCGGTTTTCTCCTCCACCGTCTTGTCGTCATCTCCGGTCTCGCTGAGGTGCTTCACGCCACCGTCGCTCATGTGATACGAGAGCGTAGTATAGCGGTTCTCAAACATAAAGCCCTTCTCCTGCTGGCGGCATTTGCCCTCCCACGCTATGTCCATACTGCTCGTGTTGGGCGCGAAGAGCCCCTGCATGCCACGCACCTGCAACTGCATGTGCAGCATGTAGTCCTTGCCCAGGACGTACTTGATGCACAACTCCTTTCCTTCCGCAGCCGTAGCGGTGAATACCACCGACGAGTCGGTTTTCTCCGACGGCGTGAAATATAGGTCGCCACTGTTGATGTTGGTCTCCTTGGCGGCGAGCATGAACCGCAGCCGCTGGTCGTTCTTGCCGAACAGCGTCACGTCGGGGTTGCCGTTGCGGTCTGTGAAGTTCTTAATGACAGCCTTCTCCACCGTAGCGCCCTTCGTATTGAACGTAAGCGCCACCTTGTTGTTCTGGAGTGTCACCTCAGAAGCGGTGCCGCTCTGTGCGGTGTAGAACAATGCGGTGGTGTCGGCGGCTGCGGCAGCCTTTGCCTCGGCAGCCTTTCGCAGTTCGGCCATCCTCATGTCGTCCTGTGCTTTCTTCTGCGCCACACTGGCGATGCTGTCCTGTCGTGCGGCTGCGGCCCTCTCCTCAGCCGACGGCTGCGACCAGATGCCGTAGCCTATCAGCACGGCAGCGATGAGCACGAAGCCGATAATGTTGTTTTTGTCCACTGTTTTTGGATTTTGATTGTTTAATAGGATGACAGCCAAAAGCCCTGGCCGGCACAACGGGCACGCCGCCCGCTCTCCGAGGCCAAGGCTTCAGGCCGTCATATAATGAATTATAAATATGATGTCCTATGTAGCAGATATGTACAGGCCGCGCCCGTCATCCCTTGCTCTGATACTTTATCGCCGTCCTCACGAAGTCTACGAAGAGCGGATGCGGATTAAGCACCGTGCTCTGATACTCAGGGTGGAACTGCGTGCCTATGTACCATTTGAGACCTGGTATCTCCACTATCTCCACGAGGTCGCTCTCAGGGTTACGTCCCACACAGTTCATGCCGGCCTTCTCAAACTCCTTCTGATAGTCGTTGTTGAACTCATAGCGATGACGGTGACGCTCCTGTATGTGCTCCTTATTGTATATCTCGAACACGCGTGAGCCCTGTTTCAGCACGCACTCGTATGCCCCGAGTCGCATCGTGCCGCCCATGTTGGTGATGTTTTTCTGCTCCTCCATGATGTCGATGACGTTGTGCGGAGTCTTCTCATCCATCTCACGGCTGTTGGCATCGGCATATCCCAGCACGTTGCGGGCGAACTCTATGACCATCATCTGCATTCCGAGGCAGATGCCGAAGGTCGGGATGTCGTGCGTGCGTGTGTAGTGTGCGGCAACCACCTTGCCCTCTATGCCGCGCTGTCCGAATCCCGGGCATATCATGATGCCGTCCTGCCCGGCGAGCATCTCGGCCACGTTGTCCTCGGTTATCTTCTCCGAGTTGATGAACGTGAGCACGGTCTTGTGGTCATTATAGGTTCCTGCCTGTGACAGACTCTCACGTATGGATTTGTAGGCATCCTGCAAATCGTACTTGCCCACGAGTCCTATGCGCACCTCCTTGGTGGCCTTGTTGCGCCTTTCAAGGAAACTGCGCCACGGCCCGAGGGCCGGGGTCTCGCCGATAGGCTCACCCATACGGCGCAGGATGGCCGTATCGAGGCCCTGCTGCTGCATGGCCACGGGCACCTCATAGATGCTCGGCATGTCCTCACTCTGTATGACACAGTCGCGGTCTACGTTGCAGAAGCTGGCCACTTTCTTCAGAATAGCGTCGTTGAGGTGCTTTTCCGTGCGGAGGATGAGCACGTCGGGCTGTATGCCCACGCTCTGGAGCTCCTTCACGGAGTGCTGTGTGGGCTTGGTCTTCAGCTCACCTGCGGCCTTGAGGTACGGCACGTACGTGAGATGCACGCTGATGGCGTTGCGTCCCATCTCCCACTTCATCTGCCGTATGGCCTCCATGAACGGCGCACTCTCTATGTCGCCGATGGTGCCTCCTATCTCGGTTATCACGAAGTCGTAGTGATATTTCTTGCCGAGGAGCTTGATGTTGCGCTTTATCTCGTCGGTGATGTGCGGCACCACCTGTATGGTCTTGCCGAGATAGTCGCCACGTCTCTCCTTGTCTATCACCGACTTGTAGATGCGTCCGGTGGTCATGGAGTTGGCCTTGGTAGTCTGTATGCCGGTGAACCGCTCATAATGCCCGAGGTCAAGGTCTGTCTCCATGCCGTCTACCGTAACGTAGCACTCTCCATGCTCATACGGGTTGAGCGTGCCCGGGTCTATGTTGATGTACGGGTCAAACTTCTGGATAGTGATGTTGTAGCCTCTTGCCTGCAAGAGCTTACCTATTGATGACGAGATGATGCCTTTTCCCAATGAGGAAACCACGCCGCCAGTGACAAAGATATATTTTGTTTCAGCCACGATTATATGAAATATAAAAAATTAATATCACTAATAATTCAATGTGCAAAGTTAGCATAATTTTAGCTAACAAGCAAACAACGGCATATTTTTATTCACTGATTATACCCTACAATGACAAACTGTAAGCAACAGGCCCGACTGAGCAGGCTTTCAGTACCTGCGGCACCGCATGACTACGCGTCTGACACCACGGCGCACCACGGCTGCGAAAACCACGCCGCCATGCCGCACCACTTTTTAACAAGGATAAAAGGACGTATCTCAGATTTTATTCCTAACTTTGCCGAACGATATGCTTTTCACACTGTTTCACGCACCAGTACACACGAAACGTTGGATTATGAGACATCACTTACTATACATATTAATATTATGCTGGGCACTGTCGGCCCTAATGCCGACCGCCGCCACCGCCCAGCCGCGCCACCACAAGCACGCCGCAGAGACTGACACCGTGAGCGTGCTCGTCCGCCAGTACACCGACTCGCTGCTCCGCTGCCGCCGGCAGATAGACTCCCTGCAAGCCATCGTCAGCTCCAACCGCACCGAGTACACCCCCGACAACAAGTACTACCAGCTGTTCGTGCCCATGACGTTCTACCACAGCATAGCGCATGACAGGTTCTCACTCGATGCCGACACCACCACTTCCGTCCTCGACGACGCGCTGTTGTCGGTGTACTTCCGCCGCCCCGACCTCGTGCAGAGCACACAGAGCAAGATAGACATCATCGGGCCGATACTCAACCCGCAGCCGGCGGAGGTGAAACCCAACACGGAGATGGTGGACAAGGAGACCCCTACGCCCGTAGACACAGACATAGACAGGATAGACATCATGGTGAAACGCCCCAACTTCTGGCACTTCAGCGGTGAGTTCCGCATAGACCTGAGCCAGAACTACTACTCTGGCAACTGGTACCAAGGCGGCGAGAGCAACTACACCACCACGCAATACCTCAAGCTCTACGCCCAGTACAACGACAAGCGACGCTTCTCCATGGACCACATGATAGAAGGCAAGCTCGGATTCAACAGTTCCAAGACCGACACCATACACAGCGTGCAGACCAACACCAGCGACCTGCACTACCGTGGCAACTACAACCTGCGTGCATTCAAGAAGTGGTCGTACTCCTTGCAGGTGGACGCACGCACGCAGATACTGCGCCTCTTCGACAAGAACTCACACCATGTGCGCTCCGACTTCGGCTCACCGCTATACGTAAACGTGTCACTCGGTATGATATACGACTTTAACTGGTTCAAGGGCAAGCTCGCAGGACGCTTCAACGCCGGTGCCCTGGCCTACAACTACCGCTACTCCGACCGACTTAACCTCGCCAACTTCGCCAAGCAAGGGCACCACTCACAGCAGGACTACGGTTCGCGCGTAGACCTGAACTTCAACATAGGATTCATCAAGAACCTCACATGGAGAGTGGAGTCGTACTGCTACACGTCATACGAACGCTTCGAGGCACAGATAGTCAATAAGTTCGACTTCCGCTTCAACAAGTACCTCGCCACCCATCTTGAGTTCTACTCACGCTTCGATGACTCACGCAAGCGCGACGACCACCACGGCTACTGGATGTTCCGCGACTACCTCACGTTCGGTCTGTCAATGGCTTTCTGACGCTACTACGCCCTAAAGCATACACACAACAACAGGATTCGGCCCATGACGAGCAGCAAATAGTTGCTCGTCATGGGCCGAATCCTGTTGTAAGGCATACGCCTATATATACCTTATTATATATTGTCTGTCATAAGGTCATGCGGCGGCGGTGCCGCCGCATGACCCGCTATCACTTGACCACCTTGCGTGTCACGCCGTTGGTGTACTCCACTACGTACACACCGCCACGTGTCATGCCGGCCACCTTCTTGCCGTCTACGGTGTAGATGGCCTTCACCTCCAGACCATCGGCATACGGAGCACCGCTGATACCAGACGTCACGTCGAGGGTCACGGGCGAGCTCTCGCGTCCGCCCTCATACAGTGCCGTAACCTGATAGAGATGGTTGCCAGATGCGTTGTCACTGTACGTGGTAGCCGTGGTGTTGCCCACGAGCACACCGTCGCGATACACGTTGTAGCCCTCTACCTTGTAGTTTGCCACCACATAGCTTATGTCGTCGAGGGTGAAGAGGTACGGTGACACCGTGTTGTTGTCATCATCTACCTGTGCCTTGGAGTTGTGGTGTATGGCGAAGTACTTGGCACCCTCGGGCAGCGATACCACGAAGTCTCTCCACTTGCCGCCGGTCAGCGAGTAAGTCTCGCCTATCTTCGTGAAGCTCGACTGGCTCTTATCGGTAGTAGAATACAGCACCTCGAAGGTCTCGGGGTAATCCACCTCATACGACCCTGCCGCGCCGCTTCCCGACTCACAGAAGTTGTTGGCACTGAACGTCACGTCCTGTGCGCAGCCTTTGAGCTCGGGGCTTATCAGCCAGTTGTCGGCATCCTGGAGCTCGTCCTCATACGTAGTCATGCTGAACTTATAGCTGTGCAGCGCAGCGAGACTGTACTGTCCGCTCTTCGGCTTCACGCACGGGTACATCGAGGTGATGTCATAATAGCCGTCGTTCTTGCAGCCATAAGCATAGGGCGAGAACACGGTGTATGCAAACGGATAATACTCTTTCTCATACGACACATTAAACTCGTCTACGATGCCGTGGCAGTCGCCACCGTCGCCGTCGATGAAGCTCCACTGGCCGCAGTCGTCTATGCTCCACGGCGTATAGTTCTCGAAGTCCTCAGTCACTGTCATCTCATCGGCAGGAGCCTTCCATGTGAGCACGTTAGCACCTGTGGTGCAATCAGCACTGAGCTCTGTGGGCTGCAGCAGTCCGATGGGCAGCACCTTCACGCCGACGGTCTGGCTGTCGTTGCTGTCGTAGCCGTCGTCAGCGGCCTTGACAGACGCCGCTACGTCGAGGCTCTCGCGCTGCTCGAGCACCGACACAGGACAGTCGAACATATACTTGGTGCTGGCACCAGACGCGAGCGTCTCCTTCACGGTCTCCTCACGGAGCACCTTGTCGCCCACCTTCAGCGTGACGGTGTAGCCGTTGATGTCCTTGAAGCCGCAGTTGCTCACCACGTAAGAGCCCTCAATGGTCTCGCCCGGCTTCAGGCTCCCTGTGTACTGGCTTATGCGCACGCCGAGGTCAGACAGGTCGCGGCTGCAGATGTTCACATTATCTATGCCTACGGTCTGCTCGCTGAAGAATCCGTCAGCATCATCGAGCACGAAGCTCACCGTCACCCAGTCGTAGCGTGTATAGTCGGCGAGTGACAACTCCTTGTGTACCCAGTCGTTGTCCTTAGTCGTGAGAGCCTCCTCCGTAAGGCAAACGCCCACACCCGAAGGCAGCATCACGTACACGCGGAACGTGCCCTGCGTGGCACCCGACTTGAA
>JALFIM010000047.1 GCA_022775985.1 Prevotella sp. | reverse complement strand
CGACATGGCTCTTGCTCCTCGTACCCAGTCAAGCAAGGCTTTCTTCTCAAAGAAGATGAGCTTGCCAGCAGGCTTGAAGTACGGCAACTGGTTAAGATGCGTCATCGTGTAGAGCGTGCTCTTGGCAATGCCGAGAAAGGCGGAAGCCTCTTCAAGGTTCAACACTTCCTTTGTCATGTAGCAAAGGTTCTCCAACTTGTTCACTCTCGACTGAAGCTCCACTATCTTGCGCTCATGGTCGAGGTTCATCTTTAATGCGTTCTTTTCTGTCATAAATCTGATATTTTGTTTATTTTGTTATCGATTTCGGCTGCAAAGGTATATAGTTGCCAATGATATTCAAGCAGCCGTTATGGTTTATTAAAAGTGCTGATTTTCAATTCTTTGGTTCTAATTTACCATGCTGCAATGTGGTAGATTGGTCGGACACTCACTTGAAATTCAGCATCTTCAAATGTCTATCGTTCAAACATTCACCAAACCAAGGATTGGACAATAAGGGTGGCAAATCTTTGGTTATATTGCCAGTTCTCGTTTTTGAAAATGTCCAACAGAGTGCAAAACAAAATTTAACACCCGATATTCGCAAGTCATGCTGTTTGAGGTCAAAATCGCTTGCTATAACCACATTTGGGGTACAATGGTAGGAAAATGAGTTGTGAATGAGAGAAATAGGGATTTCCCCTCGTTTTTCAAGGGACAAATTTGTACCTTTGCAAATGAAACAGAGGTATTCCACAAGGGATATTTCGGGCGAAGTGTTCTTGACTTTATTTTTCCGTGGTTTTGTCCCGTTTTTGTCCCTCGCTGATTTTGTGTCACGAGACAAGAATTTGCAAGTAGTTGATTTACAGAGATTAAAATCGTATTTGCAAGGTTCGATAACGGCAACCACCAGTAACCATCAAAAAGGCCCGCATCCAGCATAACCTCACACAGGAAGAACTTGGAGAAAAAATCGGTGTGAAACGCTCACAGATTTACAAACTGGAAAATGGACGATGCTCCCCTACCCTCTCCACTATAAGCCGTGTGTTCCGTGCATTGGGATTCACCACGGCCACACTCGATTTGGGGATTGGCAGCAAGGTCGCCTTGTGGTAGCCTATAATTTATTTCTCAAAACATTTTGAGGATATAAATTTATCACCTATCTTTACAAAAGAAAACCACAAGCACAAAATATGCCTACAATATTCTTCTATTTCGGCTTGAGATTCTTTTCTTCACCAACGAGTATATGCCACCACACATACATGTGCGCAGTGCGGACGGCAAGGCAAAGTTCAATCTGCTTGACGGCACGATGATGGAGGAGAGCACATTGAAAGCCCAAGACCTTAAAAGAGCAAAAGAGGTGATGCAGGAAAGCGTGAAGAATTCCTGCAAGAATGGTACAATATTCATGGTGAATAAGACAAAGGAGGTTTTAGTTATGAACATCAGAAAACTTTGGTTTGCGGATAACCGCATCTATATTCAGACAACAGAGGGCGAAGAACTTTACCAGTCTCTCTATTTCTATCCACGTCTGCTACATGCCACGCCAGAGCAACTTGTCGATTGCGAACTGTGGGATGACGGCATTCATTGGGATGCGCTGGATGAGGACGTAAGTTTTGAAAGTTTCCGATACCCCGAGACAAAAGAGCCAGCCCCAGGCTTGCAGGCTGCATTCCTTACAAACCCAGAACTGAATGTTTCTGCTGTTGCACGCAGAATTGGAATAAGACAGAGTCTGTTGGCAAGCTATATCAAAGGAACTAAAAAGCCATCAAGCGAGCGAAAAGCACAAATACTCAATGCCATCCACTCAATAGGGCAATCTCTTATGAATGTAAATTTCTAAGCCATAGAAGGGTACGCGACACAATCACCGCTTGCTCTTCTATTTTTTATTGCCTCATTTTGCCGATGTCGTCAAGCATCTTGTCGCGCGTGGTGGCCATAACCATCATAAGGATGTCCACAATACCGCAGCTACTATATAACGCAACAAAGCCGCTGGAGTGCAGCGGCTTTGTTGCGTTATGCTATATAGGTGGCTCTAAAAGTCACCACCACATTAGAATGTCCATTTAAGAACGACAGCGGCTTGTCTGTGATTAACCGAAATTGTCGTACATGATGCTCTCCGGGTCTACGCCGAGAGAGTCGAGATAGTCGGTGACGGTCTTGATGAGCATTGGAGGGCCGCAGAGATAGTACTCACAGTCCTCTGGAGCCTCATGGTCTTTCAAGTAGGTGTCACGTATGCAGTTCACGGCGAAGCCTTCGTAGTATTTCACGCCCTGTGCGTCGGCAACGGGGTCCTTGCGGTCGAGCGAGAGGTGGAAATGGAAGTTGGGATACTCCTTCTCCAGCTCCCAGAAGTCCTCAAGGAAGAAAGCCTCGGTGAGCGAGCGGGCGCCATAGAAGAAGTGGAGCTCGCGGTCGCGGGTGTGCAGTGTCTTGGTCATATGCATGATCTGTGCACGCAGAGGAGCCATACCAGCGCCACCACCTATCCATATCATCTCCTTGCCAGAGGTGAAGTTGGGATGGAAGTCGCCGTAGGGACCACTCATCATGACCTTGTCGCCCGGCTTGAGTGAGAAGATGTAAGAGGATGCTATACCAGTAGGTACGTTCTGGAATCCCACCTGCGGACGTGGCAGGAACGGCGTGGTGGCGATACGCACGGTGAGCGTGATGATGTCACCCTCGTCGGGATAGTTGGCCATGGAGTAGGCGCGGACCGTGGGTTCGGGATTGTGTGCTTTCAGAGAGAAGATGTTAAACTTCTGCCATGCACCTATATACTCATCGCCTATGAGCGACTTGTCGAAGTCCTTGTCATAGTCTATGCAGTCGTATGCAGGTATCTTTATCTGCGCATACGAGCCTGGCACGAAGTCCATGTGCTCACCGGGAGGCAAGGCCACCTTGAACTCCTTGATAAACGATGACACATTGCTGTTGGAGATGACGGTGCACTCCCACTCCTTCACGCCGAGCACACTCTCGGGCACGCGTATCTTCATGTCGCTCTTCACCTTGCACTGGCATCCCAGACGCCAGTTGTCCTTTATCTGCTTGCGCGTGAAATGGGGACGCTCCGAGTCGAGTATCTCGCCACCGCCCTCAAGCACCTGTACCTTGCACTGTCCGCAACTGGCCTTACCGCCACATGCTGAGGGGAGGTATATGCCGTTCTCGTTGAGCGTGGTCATAAGGCTTGAACCTTGTGGTACGTTGAGCGTGGTATCTCCATTGATCTCTATCTGCACGTTGCCGCTGGGAGAGAGAAATTTTTTGGCGACGAGAAGTATGATCACAAGCAGGAGTATCGTCGCGAGGAATACTCCGATGCTGATTATTATAAACTGTTGCATATTATGTACAGATAAAGTCTTTTTTAAATTTTAAGTCCTGAGAAGCACATCATTGCCATGGCCATAAGTCCAACAGTGATGAAGGTTATGCCGAGACCCTGAAGAGGCTTGGGCACATCGCTGTACTGCATCTTCTCGCGAATGGCTCCCATAGAGACAATGGCGAGCGTCCAACCTATTCCGCTACCGAAGGCATAGACCAGCGCGTCTGCCACAGAACCGATGTACTGTGAGTTGGACGGGTCGAGGTTGATGCGCTGCTGCATGAAGAGCGAGGCGCCCATGATGGCACAGTTTACAGCGATAAGCGGGAGAAAGATGCCCAGTGCCGCATAGAGTGACGGTGAGTATTTCTCCACTACCATCTCCACGAGTTGCACGATACCGGCAATGACGGCGATGAATATGATGAAACTGAGGTACGACAGGTCTACGCCCTGGGCCAGACAGTCAGGCCCAAGAACCTTAGTCTGGAGAAGATAGTCTACAGGAACCGTGACGATAAGCACGAATGTCACTGCAAGTCCGAGTCCCAACGATGTCTTCACATTCTTTGATACGGCCAGAAAAGAGCACATTCCCAAGAAGAATGCGAATATCATGTTATCGACGAATATCGACCTAAAAAACAAACTTATTATATGTTCCATTTTCTGAATTTTGAGTTTTGAGTTTTGAGTTTTGAATTATCGGCTGTGCCGGTTTTTGAGTTTCTGAATTTCTGAGTTCCTTGGTCTTGAGGTCAAGCATACTTGCGCCACTTATCCTTCGACTCAAAAATCCTTCAATTCAATATTACGGCAACTCCGCGACAATACAAGATTCAAAATCCTTAATTCCTAACTCTTTTTTATTTCTCTTTATAGAAGTAAGCCCTGTGAATCCATATCACGCATCCAAGGAGTATCAGAGCCATGGCGGGCATGGTCATCATGCCGTTGTCCATATAGCCGCCATCGTACACACACTGCGGAATAATCTTTATGCCGAGCAGCGACCCTCTTCCGAGGAATTCCCTCACAGCACCTACGATGACCAGAATCATGGCATAGCCAAGTCCGTTGCCCACGCCGTCGAGGAAGCTCGGCCACGGCTTGTTCATCATAGCGAAAGCCTCAAGCCGTCCCATGAGGATACAGTTGGTGATGATGAGTCCTACATATACCGACAGGGCCACGCTGATATCATAGGCCACCGCCTTCAGCACCTGGCTCACCACCGTCACCAATGCGGCCACGACTACGAGCTGCACGATAATACGTATGCGCATGGGGATGGTATTGCGGATGACGGAAATTATCACATTGGAGAATGCTGTAATCACGGTGACAGCAAGTCCCATTACAATGGCAGGCTTGAGCTGGGCCGTAACGGCCAGAGCCGAGCAAATACCCAGTACCTGTACCAATATAGGATGGTCGAGATTAAGGGGATTGGCAAAAGCCGCCCTATTCTCTTTAGAAAACAATTTACTCATTGAAAAAATCTCCCTGTTTTAATTGTCAGACTCATGATATACTAAAATCTTCAGATACTCTCCCAGACACTCATGCAGCATGTTGTTCACACCGTCTGATGTCAGCGTAGCACCTGTCACGGCATCCACCTGACACGATGTGTCAGAAGCATTCTTTGTCACGGAGAGAGCAATGGATTTGCCATCCTTGGTGAGCACTCTCTTGTTCTGGAACTTGTTCTGCCAGTCGCGGCTGTCCTTTATCTCGGCGCCGAGTCCGGCTGTCTCGCTCTCATGATTGAAATACGCTCCGTACACGGTGGGCTTGTCGGCATTGAGCGATACGTAGCCGCTTATCGGGCCCCAGAGTCCCATTCCGTACACGGGGATTACATACTTGGTCTTGCCGTTGACGTTGCACACGAACAAGGCGAGCTTGCCAGCCTTGAAATCAGAGTTTCCCAGCTTGAAGCCATCGTTCTCACCGCCGGCAGTTCCCTTAGCAATCTCCTTGCCGTCCTTAGAGTACACCTTGTCTGCCACAACCACTTTCTTGTACATAGCATCAGCGTCTGCATCAGACAAGTCGCGTATATTCAGAGAGTTGAGTATCTGTTTCTTCTTATCCAATGCCACATTGGAGTCCTGCATCGGCTTCAATGCCTGAAACACGAAAGCCAGAATAAATGCCACCAACACCACAAGCACTATTGAGTATATCAATGTATAGCTGTTAGAATTGGTGTTCAAGCCCTTTTTATTTTTATTTGCCATAGCCTAAATTATTTTTGTGAAACACGCTTCATTCTCTTGTTTATGTTGGACTGCACAACATAATAGTCTATCAATGGAGCGAAAAGGTTCATGAAGAGAATAGCGAGCATCATGCCCTCGGGATAGCCAGGGTTCATGACTCTGATGACAACTGCCATCACACCGATAAGGAATCCGTAGATATACTTGCCCGTCTCCGTACGCGCACTGGTCACAGGGTCGGTAGCCATGAACACTGCACCGAAGGCGAAACCGCCCAGAACGAGGTGCTCATACCACTCTATCTGCGTCATGCCGGCCTCATGGAATATGGCAGCCATGGCCGCACCGCCCACGAATACGCTGAGCATCGTTTTCCAACTTGCTATTCCCGTCCAGAGCAGAATCACCGCGCCAATGGCAATGGCCACCACGCTCGTCTCGCCGATACTGCCGGGGATGAAACCGAGCACCATGTCGGCAATGCTGCTGTCGGCCACACCGCCATGCGCTATCTCGCCGAGAGGCGTAGCAGCGGTGAACGTATCGGGAAGAGTATTGCCCAGTCCGAATATCTGGTCGGAGGCCACCCACACCTTGTCGCCGCTCATCTTCTGAGGATAAGAGAAGAAAAGGAACGCACGGGCGACAAGTGCCACATTAAAGATGTTCATTCCCGTTCCGCCGAACACTTCCTTTGCCAGCACCACGGAGAACGCACATGCCACGGCAAGCATCCACAGCGGACAGCCAACAGGCACAATCATAGGTATGATGATACCCGACACGAGGTAGCCTTCCTGTATTTCCTCGCCCTTCCACTGTGCCCATGCGAACTCAATACCGAGTCCTACAATGTATGATACGAGAATCTTAGGCAGCACGGCCAACAATCCGTACATGAATGTAGGTATGAAAGGAGCATCCGTAACGTGAGCCGCCAGATTGTTCTGATACCCGACATTGTACATACCGAACAGCAACGCCGGCAGCAACGCGATAACCACGATACTCATTATTCGCTTGGAATCGATAGAGTCGTGGATGCTGACACCGCTGGTAGAGGTAGTGTTCGGGACAAAAAGGAATGTCTCAAAGCCCTCAAACACGCTGTGAAGATAATGGAATCGTCCTCCCTCCTCAAAATCAGGGCGCAGCTTGTCAATATATTTTCTTAATCCGTTCATTTCTTATTGTTATTGTTTTTATAGTCCTTATTGTCAAGAGTTCTCTTTCCTCAACATGTCAAGTCCGCCTCGTATGATGCTCTGGAGCTCAAGTTTAGATGAGTCCACGAACTCAGCCACGGCGAAGTCCTCTGGAGACACCTCATATATACCAAGCTGTTCCATCTTGTCTATATCGCCAGCAATGACTGCCTTCACGAGGTACTCGGCATAGATGTCCATCGGCAGCACCCTGTCGTACTCGCCGCTCATTATCATGTGGCGCTCGCCGCCCTTCACTCTGGCATCGAGGACATACTCTTTCTTCTTGCCCTGCAGCCAACTGAAATAGCTGCGGTTTGCCGAGAACTGCCCCAGACGCGGCAGAATCCATCCCAGCATCTCGAACTTGTCGTCGCCCTCGGGTATCACCGTGACCTCAGAAGTGCGCGTGCCTACGTACCCATCGTCAAGCGAGCATCTTCTGCCAGTGAGCGGATTGCCGTTCACTACACGCACGCTGTGCTCCTTGGACGAGAGCTTGCCGTCGAGCAAACGGGCTATCGGCGTGCCATACAGGGCCTTGACATACGACGGATCATGCACTTCGCTTCCGCCCACGGCTATGGTACGCGTCATGTCCACTACTCCGTTGTTGAGCAGCCGGCCGAAGAATATCACGAATGTAGGGTCTACCGTCCACACCACATCGCCCTTGTTCACAGGTGCCACATGGTTGACCTGCACACCGACGTTGCCCGCAGGGCATGGGCCATCAAATACATTGACGGTGACATCACGCACCTCGGCGAGAGCAGAGCGTGCCTGCTTGGGGTTGATGCCTAAATAAGTCTTCGCCATCTTGGAGAGAGCCGTGAGGCCAGCCTGGAAGTTCTGCTCCTCACCTTTGAGCTCCACCTCAAAGTCTGCGGCCAGCGGCATGTCGCGGAATGCACTCACGAAGATAGCCTTCGGGCTGGTCTCCGGCGTGGTGGAGACGGCATAGGGCAACTGATTGATAAATCCGAAGAGCCCACTCTCGAGCAACTTCGACTTCACTGCATCGCCATCCATTGACGGAACGTCTGATTTGCCGAAATCGGCAAACTCCTGTTTCTCGTCGGCAGTCACCACGATGCGCTGGAGCTTACGCCTGTCGCCGCGCAGCACTTCCTTCACCACTCCACTGACTGGCGAGGCGAACTTCACGTCCGGGCAATCCTTGTTGACGAACAAGGCATCACCTGCTTTCACGCGGTCCCCGTTTTTGACAATCACTTTAGGCTTAACGCCGACAAAATCGTCCGGCACGAGAGCATAGTCACCACTCACTCCCAAGGCCGAGACCTTATCCACGGCCTTGCCTTTAAGATTGATGTCTAAGCCCTTGCGCAACTTAATTACATTCGTCATAAATATTATAAGATAAAAATATTATTGTTTTCGCTTGTAATATTATACCACTTAATATAACCATTAAGCATCAACTGTATCACTGTACATTTCAGATTTGAACGTTGCAAATTTACTAAAAAAATACCGATTGGGATAAGAAAAGAAGCATTAAATTTCCATATACTGAAAAAATGATGTAATTTTGCTATGATATTCAAATCATCACACGGCATAAGAATCCTCAAACGCATAATAAACATTGGCTTAGGTGTCGTCCTCGCGGCATATCTCACGGCTGTAGTCCTGCTCCATATCCCCACGGTGCAGGGGTATGTCGGCGTGTGCGTAAGCGATGCCATAGAGGACAAAATAGGTGCCAAAGTGAGCATCGGACGCATAGACCTCGGATTCCTCAACAGGATAATCATAGACGACGTGCGCATATACGACCAGAAGAAAGCCAAGTTGTTGTTTGCCAGCCGCCTGTCTGCCAAGATAAACCCGAGCTCGCTCCTCGGCAAGGAGCTGTCCATATCCTCCATACAGTTGTTCGGTATGGATGCCAATATCTATAAAGACACCAAGACGGCCGAATACAATTTCCAGTTTGTCCTCGACTCCCTTAAATCCAAGGACAACACGAAGAAGTCGTCACTCGCACTGAAAATCAATTCTCTGATACTCCGTAACGGTAAGTTGTCACTACGGCAGCAGGAGGCGTTCCTCACCCATACGGGCAAACTCAATCCCAAAGACATAGAGCTGTCTGGCATAAGCGGACACATAATACTTAACAAATACTCGGCAGACACGTTATCGCTGAAAGTCAAGAAGTTAGCTTTCGACGAGAGCAGCGGGCTCCATCTCAAGAAACTTACGTTCGCCATCAATGCAGGCAAGAGCTCCGCCGCGCTGAGCGACCTCATGCTGCAACTGCCCGGTACGACAATATCCGCAAAGCAGTGCAATGGTACGTTCACCACAGCCGACGGCAAGTTAGACACAGGCTCAATAAAAGTCAATGGCCATATCGCCGGACTCATATCGCCACGCGACATCGCGTTCATCGTACCCACGCTGTCGAAGGTCAACGAGAGCATTAACCTCAGTGCAGACTTCAGGGCCACCGGCACAAGGGTCAGCATACCATCGCTCACCATCAACACCACGTCCGACGGCATGTACATCAGTGCCAGCGGCGATATCAGCAATATAAAGAAACCCAGCGCATGGCACGCAGCCGTGAGAAGGGCACACGTCACCACGGCGTTCGCCCGCCCCCTCATCGACGCATTCGGCGTAAAACTGCCAGCAAGCATCGACTTAGACCAGATATCATACGTAGACCTGAGCGGCAACGCAAGCGGCACGCGCAATGCCATCACCGCGAAAGCATCCATCGGCACCAACTTCGGCGATGCCGTCGTCAGCCTGAGCACACACGGCAAGCACATCTCCGCCGACCTGCGTACCGACCAACTGTCCTTGACGCCATTTGTCAAGTCTCCCGTCATAGACAGCATACATGCCGACCTGCATTTCGACGGTGACCCGTCAAGGCTCTTCACTGTCAGCGGCAATGTGAGAAACGTGTCGCTCAACAGCAACGCATACCACAACATCAAGTTCCATGCCGACGTGGCCGGCAAGAAAGTCACCGCTGCGGCAAGCATCGACGACAACGGCGGAAGCGTCACCGTAAACGGCACCTTCGACCACTCCCGTCCTCAACGGCTGCTGTCACTCACGGCATCCGTACGCGACTTCTCACCAAGCAAGTTCGGGCTCACGGGCAAGGGCGTGCCCACCCTTGCCACCACCATGACCGTCAAGGCCGACATCACGGGCACAGGCATCAGCGACGCCACAGGCAGCATCACCGCCAAGGACATCAGCATAAGCATGGGCGATGAGTCGTTCAGTCCCAAGGACATAACCATAGACTCACGGTTCGACGGCGGCAAGCACATCCTCAACATCGACTCCGACATCTGCAAGCTGTCACTGGAGGGGCGGTTTGCGCTCAGCTCCATAGCCAAGAGCTTCGAGAACATACTGGCGAAGCACGTACACACGCTCCCAGGCAAAGACCTCGCATACAAGAAGCTCAACACCAACGACTTCAGAATACGCGGCACCATCCTTGACATGACCCTCGTCAACAAGTTCACAGACACGGGCATCGTCACGGACAAGCCCGTGTACATCGACGGCAGACTCTGCGATGCGTCCGACTTCGCCGACATCTCCATAGACGTGCCGCACATACACTACAAGGGCAACGCCTACACCGGCAACAACATACGCATACGCTCGTCCATCGACGCGCTGATGACTGACATCAACATACGCAAGCTGATGGACAACGGCAAGATATATACATACGGCCTCACGGCCAAAGCCGCCGACAACCAGCTCGCCGCCACGCTGCGTCTCAACGACAACGAGGACCATCCGATACGCGGTTCAATAAGTGCCCGCGCCAGTTTCTCGAAGGCCACAGGCGGTGTCTCCGTAGCCGACATCATGGTAGAGCCGTCTGACATAAGCATAGGCGACACTATATGGAACGTACACCCCTCAAAGATACGCTACTGCAAGGACGACCTCACGGTAGACAACTTCAGCATACAGCACAACAACCAGTTCATCACCATAGACGGACACGCCACGGCCTCTGCCGACGACGTGCTGAAACTCAAGCTGAAGAAGATAAACATAGAGTACATCCTCAACCTCGTCAACTTCCACTCCGTAGACTTCAGTGGCATGGCCACAGGCGAGGCCACGCTCTCCGCCCTCTTCTCCAAGGAGCCACAGGCCAACGCCGACATCACCGTTGATGAATTCAGGTTCGAGGGCGGCAGGATGGGTGTGCTCCAAGCCGGCGTCAGCCTCGACAACTCGCTCAAGCAGATAGACATCAATGCCGTGGCCCATGACACCGACGGCCGCTCCACCGACATCCGCGGCTACGTGTCGCCACAGCGCAGCGACATAAAGCTCGACATCACCGCCCACGACACGCGGCTTGAGTTTGTGGAGGGATTCTGCTCGAGCTTCATGCGCGACATCGACGCCAAGGCCAACGGCAAGGTGTGTCTCTACGGCCCGCTGAGCAACATCAACCTCACTGGCGACCTCATCGTAGACGGCAAGGTGGGCATAACGAGCCTCAACACCACATACTCCATAGCCAATGGACGGGTGAAGTTCATACCCGATGCCATAATCTTCGACAACGACACCATCACCGACCGCAACGGCAACATAGGCATCGTCACCGGCCGTCTTGGGCACCAGCACCTCACGAGGCTCACCTACGACCTCGACATCGCGGCCCAGAACCTGCTGTCATACGACACACACACGTTCGGCGACAACACTTTCTACGGCACGGCCTTCGTCACTGGCGACTGCAAGATACACGGGCGCAGCGGCGAAGTGAGCATCACCGTCAACGGCACCCCGCAGAAGGGCAGCATACTGGTGTACAACGTGGCATCGCCCGACGCCATATCGTCACAGGACTTCATTAAGTGGAAGGTGTTGAAGCACGACGAGACTGCCGACTCCCTGGGCCAGGCCGTCACAGGCTCCGCCTCCGACGACACCAACTTCGCATCCGACATGCGCCTCAGTTTCCTCATCAACTGCACGCCCGACGCCACCATACGCCTCATCATGGACAACACATCGGGCGACTACATAACCCTCAACGGCAACGGCGTGCTCAAGGCCAACTACTACAACAAGGGTGCTTTCGACCTGTATGGCAACTACATAGTAGACAGCGGGCACTACAAGATGACCATACAGAACATGATAAAGCGCGACTTCCTGTTCCGTAACGGCGGCACCATCAGTTTCGGCGGCAACCCCTACTCCGCCGTGCTCAACCTCAACGCCGTGTACACGCTCAACAGCGTGAGCCTCGCCGACCTCAACATAGGTAAGTCGTTCAGGAGCAACAACACGCGCGTAGACTGCATAATGAACATCAACGGCACGCCGGCGGCACCGCACGTAGACTTCAGCCTCGACATTCCGTCGATAAGCTCCGACGCGCGGCAGATGGTGTACAGCCTCATGAACAGCGAGGAGGAGATGAACCAGCAGGTGCTGTACCTCCTCGCCGTGGGCCGGTTTATGAATCAGGGCCGCAACAACGCCGTCGTCGACGACCAGAACCAGCAGAGCCAGGCATCGCTGGCCATGCAGAGCATCCTCAGCAGCACCATCATGCAGCAGGTCAACGATGTCATCGGCAACCTCACCTCCAACAGCCAGTGGAACTTCGGTGCCAACATTTCCACAGGCACCGAGGGCCTGTACAACGCTGAGTACGAGGGGCTGCTCTCCGGACGGCTGCTCTCCGGACGGCTGCTCGTAGACGGACAGTTCGGCTACCGCGACAAGGCCAACGCCACGACGAGCTTCATAGGCGACTTCGACATACAGTACCTGCTATACCCCAACGGCAACCTCGCGCTCAACTTCTACAACAAGACCAACGACCGCTACTTCACACGCAATAGCTTAACCACTCAGGGCTTCGGTCTGTTGCTCAAGAAGGACTTCTCGTCACTGCACGACCTGTTTGGAAGAAAGAGGAAGAAAGCCGCACAAAAGAGCCGATAGTAAAACAAAAGCATGCCGCCAGCAACGGCATAAGCACAAAGATGAAATAAACGAAACGTACACATTATATAATAATAACTATGTCTTACTGGTTTGTATTCAATCGTCACGACCTCATGCTGGAACGCACAGACATCGAAGGTCAGTACACCATACCATGCGCCGAAGCATGTCCAATCACCATACCTGAAGGCGCCAATGTGATGAACGTGACGCCCACCCTGCACGAAACAGACATAAAAACCGTCAATATCAGCGACACTGCTGGCATAGACACCACGAAATATGAGATGTGCGACCTCCGTGCGTCATATTATAAACTCCCATACGACATGTACCTGAAAGCCGGAAAATGTCATGAACTGTTGTATTGGGATTCCAACACACGCTTTTGTGGAGCATGTGGCGCCCCGATGGCGATGCACACAGACATATCGAAGAAATGCACTTCCTGCGGAAAGGAAGTGTGGCCACAGCTTGCCACGGCCATCATAGTGCTCATAAGCAGAGGCGACGAGGTGATGCTGGTACATGCCAAAAACTTCAAAAAACCGTTCTACGGACTTATAGCAGGTTTCGTGGAGACAGGCGAAACACTTGAAGAGGCTGTGATGCGCGAAGTAAAAGAAGAGACTTCGCTTACCATAAAGAACATCAGATATTACGCTTCGCAGCCGTGGCCATACCCGTGCGGACTTATGGTCGGGTTCTATGCCGAATATGAAAGTGGCGACATCAAGCTACAACAGTCAGAACTCGCATACGGCGGATGGTTCAACCGTCACAATCTGCCGACCATTCCGGAGAAACTGAGCCTCGCACGCAT
This sequence comes from Prevotella sp., assembly GCA_022775985.1. Taxonomy (GTDB): domain Bacteria; phylum Bacteroidota; class Bacteroidia; order Bacteroidales; family Bacteroidaceae; genus Prevotella. Next base: position 17,842 of record JALFIM010000047.1, on the reverse strand, counting down.
GCTTATAGACCACTGGTTAGAGCACTTCGACGACTGATAAACGCGCATGAAGGTGCCAGCAGAAATATCGATAAAAGGAGAGTGGGGGATAGCGCGCTCTGTGTCATGACGTTGCGCCGTCTCATCAGAAAGTTTTGTGGATGTACTGCGTAATAACCACTAATTTTAGTTAATAATATATAAATCTTAATTCCTTTTATTGCGCTGCATATTTCATTATAAAAAAATGTGACTACCTTTGCACCCTGAAATTTTATACAAACATAAAGTCCAACTTTATTAATTATTTAACACATTAAAAGATTTATGTCAGAATTAAAGAACGTACAGCCATTGGCAGACTTCAATTGGGACGAGTTTGAGAATGGTGGCAACGCAAACGTCAGCAAGCAGGACCTCGAGAAGGCCTATGACGAAACCCTCAACAAAGTATCTGAGCACCAGGTAGTAGAGGGAACCGTAATCTCTGTAGACAAGAAAGAGGTTATCGTAAACATCGGCTACAAGAGCGATGGCATTATTCCCGCTTCAGAGTTCCGTTACAACCCCGACCTGAAGGTTGGCGACACCGTTGAGGTTTACGTTGAGAACCAGGAGGACAAGAAGGGTCAGCTGGTACTTTCTCACAAGAAGGCTCGCCTGAGCAAGAGCTGGGAGCACGTTAACGCTGCTCTCGAAAACGAAGAGGTTATCCAGGGCTACATCAAGTGCCGCACTAAGGGTGGCATGATTGTTGATGTATTCGGCATCGAGGCATTCCTCCCCGGAAGCCAGATCGACGTTCATCCTATACGCGACTACGACGTGTTCGTAGGCAAGACTATGGAGTTCAAGGTTGTTAAGATCAACCAGGAGTTCCGCAATGTTGTTGTTTCTCACAAGGCTCTCATCGAGGCTGAGTTGGAAGCACAGAAGAAAGAAATCATCAGCAAGCTTGAGAAGGGTCAGATCCTCGAGGGTACTGTTAAGAACATCACTTCTTACGGTGTATTCGTTGACCTCGGTGGTGTTGACGGACTCATCCACATCACAGACCTGTCTTGGGGCCGCGTAAACGATCCCCACGAGGTTGTTGCTCTCGACCAGAAGATCAACGTTGTTATTCTCGACTTCGACAACGAGAAGAAGCGTATCGCTCTCGGTCTGAAGCAGCTCACTCCGCACCCATGGGATGCTCTTGATCCCAACTTGAAGATTGGCGACCACGTTAAGGGTAAGGTTGTCGTTATCGCTGACTACGGTGCATTCGTAGAGATTGCTCCGGGCGTAGAGGGTCTGATTCACGTTTCAGAGATGAGCTGGAGCCAGCACCTGCGCAGCGCACAGGAGTTCCTGCACGTAGGCGACGAGATCGAGGCAGTTATCTTGACACTCGACCGCGACGAGCGCAAGATGTCTCTCGGCATCAAGCAGCTGAAGGAAGATCCGTGGGAGACAATCGAGGTTAAGTACCCCGTAGGCAGCAAGCACACTGCTAAGGTTCGCAACTTCACCAACTTCGGCATCTTCGTAGAGCTCGAGGAAGGCGTTGATGGCCTCATCCACATCTCTGACCTCTCATGGACCAAGAAGGTAAAGCATCCTTCAGAGTTCACACACGTAGGTGCAGACATCGACGTTGTAGTTCTCGAAATCGACAAGGAGAACCGTCGTCTGAGCCTCGGTCACAAGCAGCTCGAGGAGAATCCTTGGGACAAGTACGAGCAGGTTTATACTCCTGGCTCAGTACACACGGGCAAGATAACAGAGCTTATGGACAAGGGCGCTGTCATCACTCTCGATGAGGGCGGTGAGGGCTTCGCTACTCCCAAGCACCTCGTTAAGGAGGATGGCACACAGGCACAGCTTGGTGAGGAGCTCCCGTTCAAGGTTATCGAGTTCGTTAAGGACACCAAGCGTATCATCCTCTCACACAGCCGCACATTCGAGCAGGCCAAGGAGGATACCAAGCCCGCACGCAAGCACACAGCCAAGAAGGAGACAGTGGCTCCTATCAACAACGTGGCTGCAAGCACCACACTCGGCGACATCGATGCTCTCGCAGCATTGAAGGCCAAGATGGAGAAAGGCGAGTAATAGATGATTGGAAGGTGAGAGCCGCACCTCGCGTGGAGGCTCTCTCTTGAAATAGCCAGGGAGGAGTCCGTCAGCACAGCATGACGAGCTCCTCCTTTTACGTTTTTTAGTAAATTTAATAGTCTGCCTGTCGTTCTGCCTTGAAAAATTATTACCTTTGCAATATGAATTTTCCGTATTTTAAATTTCATGTCTTAGCTGTGATGCTGTTGCTCCTCTGCCCAGTGGCAAGAGGTCAGGAGGAGTTGTATGTGCAGTGCGAGGACACGTGTTCGCATATCCATGGCATAGACCTCAGCCACTATCAGGGCGAGGTGTTCTGGGAGGCCATTGGCGACAACTCCAAGATGGCATACGTGTATCTCAAGGCTACGGAGGGAGGCGACAACGTAGACAATATGTACGCGCTGAACATAGACCTCGCACACAGGTACGGACTGAAGGTGGGGTCTTATCATTTCTTCCGTCCTAAGACTCCGCTTGCAAAACAGCTCTCCAACTTTATGGCGCAGTGCAAGCCCCATGATCAGGACCTCATACCGATGATAGATATCGAGACGAAGAGCGGATTGCCTACGGAGGAGTTCTGTGACTCTTTGTTCACGTTTCTTGACATGGTGGAGAAGGCTTACAAGCAGAAGCCACTGCTCTATACTTTCGCAAACTTCTACGACCATTATCTTTGTGGAAAGATAGACAACTACAAACTCATGATAGCCCAGTACACACAGCGTGAGCCCCTGCTTGCCGACGACCGTGACATCACCATGTGGCAGTACACGGGAAAAGGCCATATCAACGGCATCAACGGGCATGTAGACAAGAGCAGGTTTATGGGTAAGCACGGCTTGAGGGAGATACGGTTCATACATCATTAGCCGTGTGGATGTAAGTGAAAACAAATAATAACTCAACGAAATAGTTAAATACGATAATATGGCAATAATCAAATGTCCCGAGTGCGGACACTCTATTAGTGATAAAGCCCCAGTCTGTCCGTCATGCGGTGTGGAGATAGCAGGACGCATCATCCGCTGCAAGCAGTGTGGGGGAGTGTATTTTAAGAATCAGCCAGAGTGTCCCTACTGTCATCACCTGACTGCTCATAATGTGTCAGAGCCATCGCAGATGACTCCTCCTCCGCCACCAGTAACCGCCGCCGTGTCGTCAGATACTCCTGCTGAAGAACCTGCACAGACAAGCACGGATGATGGTCAGCAGCATAGCAACAAGCGCGTTGTCATAATATCGCTTATTATTGCGGTGGTGGCAGTGGCCATAGGCTACGCTTTCTATGCCCACGCTCAGAGTGGCAAGGAGAGCGAGGCTTACGAGTATGCCATGGGGAGCAATGACCCGAATGTGCTGCAGAGTTATCTTGATACTTTCGGCAATGGCGCACCTCAGGAGCATGTTGACTCTATACAGTCGCACCTTGACAGGCTTCACCAGATAGACCAGGACTGGACCAATGCTGTGGTCACTGGCACGAAAGAAGCCATAGAGCAGTATATGAGACAGCATCCAGACTCACCGTTCAAGTCGGTGGCCGTGCACAAGATTGACTCTATTGACTGGGTGACAGCACAGACGACAAATACTGTTGAGGCCCTTGAGGACTATATCGAGGGGCATCCGTCGGGTGAACATGTAGATGATGCTAATGATTTGATAAAGGGTTTGAACGCCAAGACAGTACAACCTGAGGAGAAAGTGCTGGTGGCATCGGCTTTCAACAGCTTCTTCACGGGTATCAACACCAAGGATGAGACTGTGGTGACAAGTGTCGTGGCTCAGTTGCTGACATCGTTTCTCGGTAAGCAGAATGCGACACGTGCAGATGTCGTGACGTTCATGCACAAACTATATAAAGGCAATGTAGCAAGCCAGAACTGGGCATCGCTTGACAACTACAAGATAAGCAAGAAGGAGATAGGCGATAATCAGTATGAGTACACGACGGAGTTCTCGGCCGTGCAGAACGTGGAGATGACTGACGGCACTTCCACAAAGAACAATTACCGCATCAACGCTAAGATAAATCCCGACGGACAGATTACCCAACTTCTGATGACACGTATCCTGGAGTAGGCGTATAGGCGTGCCGGTGACGGCGCGTCACGCTGGTGTGAAGTCTGTGCTATGCGTATAGCTGGTTCAGGCTTCATAGGTATGAGGGATGTATTTGTATATAAACGCTAACGGAAAATATGATTTCCATTGACAATCTGAAAGTTGAGTTTGGGGTAAAGCCGCTCTTCGACAATGTGAGTTTCGTAGTCAACGATAATGACCGCATAGCCTTAATGGGAAAGAACGGCGCGGGAAAGTCGACGATGCTGAAAATAATCAGCGGGCTGCAGGAGCCGACATCGGGCACCGTGTCGGTGTCGAAGGACACTACCGTAGGCTATCTCCCACAGGTCATGAATCTTCAGGACAGCACCACGCTTCATGATGAGGTGCTGAAGGCATTTGGTGATGTGCAGAGGCAGCAGCAGCTTATTGAGCGGATGGGCCGTGAACTTGCAGAGCGTACCGACTACGAGACGGACAGCTACATGCAACTTGTGCATAAATATACTTCGGAGCAGGACCGTTTCCAGATGATGGGGGCGGACAACTACGAGGCAGAGATAGAGCGCACGTTGACTGGACTGGGCTTCAAACGGACGGATTTTGATAGACCCACATCTGAGTTCAGTGGTGGATGGCGCATGCGTATAGAGTTGGCTAAGATACTCTTGCGGCGACCTGATGTGCTGTTGCTTGATGAGCCCACCAACCATCTCGATATAGAGAGCATACAGTGGCTTGAGACATTCATACAGCAGAGCGCCAAGGCCGTGGTGCTTGTCAGCCATGACAGGACGTTCATCAATAATGTCACCAACCGTACCATAGAGATATCCTGTGGCAGGATATTCGATTATAAGGTGAAGTATGATGAGTATGTGATGTTGCGTATGGAACGCTTGGAACAGCAACGGCGTGCTTATGAGAATCAGCAGAAGGAGATTGCGGACATAAAGGACTTCATTGAGAAGTTCAGGTATAAGCCCACTAAGGCTACTCAGGTGCAGAGCCGCATCAAGCAGCTTGAGAAAATGGTGCCCGTGGAGATAGACGAGACCGACAATTCGGCACTTCATCTGAAGTTTCCGCCATGTCTGCGCAGTGGCGATTATCCTGTAATATGTGAGGGTGTGGGCAAAAGCTATGGCGAGCATCGCGTGTTCGCAGATGTTGACATGACGATAAAGCGTGGTGAGAAGGTGGCTTTCGTCGGACGAAACGGCGAGGGAAAGTCTACTCTCGTGAAGTGTATAATGAATGAGATAGACTATACCGGGCACCTGAAGATAGGGCACAACGTGCAGATAGGATATTTTGCGCAGAACCAAGCGCAATTGCTTGATGGCGAGCAGACGATATTCCAGACTATCGACAATGTGGCGCGTGGAGAGATGCGTTTGAAAGTCAACGATTTGCTTGGCGCATTCATGTTCGGTGGTGAGACTTCGGAGAAGAAAGTCAAGGTGCTGAGTGGAGGTGAGCGCAGTAGGCTCGCTATGATAAAACTCCTGCTTGAGCCTGTAAACCTGTTGATTCTTGATGAGCCGACAAACCATCTTGACATGCCTTCAAAAGATGTGTTGAAAGAGGCTATAAGAGCATTTGACGGCACGGCCATCATTGTCAGTCATGATAGAGATTTCCTTGATGGACTCGTCACCAAGGTATATGAGTTTGCTGACGGTAAGGTCAGAGAGCATATAGGTGGCATCTATGATTATCTGCGTTCGCATAATGCGGAGACGATAGAGATGTCGCTGCACGCTTCTTCGCAGTCGGCCCCAGCAGCTGGTAAGACTAATGTGAGTCAGACAAAGCTGAGCTATGCCGAGCACAAGGAACGCCAGAAGAGCATAAAGAAGGCAGAGCGGGCTGTCAAGGATTCAGAGGATGTGATAAGTCGGCTTGAGGCACGCATCAAGGAGCTTGAGACCATGATGTGCGATCCTGCATACGCCTCGGACATGAAGGTGATAGGCGAATATACCGATGTGAAGAAACAGCTTGATGACGAGGAGACGCGTTGGGAGGAACTGTCCGAACAGTATGAGAGTCTCCTGTCAGAGTAATGGGAAAGTAGCTCGGTGCTCATCAGAATATAGGCATGTCTGCCTAAATAATGGCAAACGCTTGTCAGTACAGGGAAAAGTGACTATCTTTGCAGCAGATAAGCTGTGGTCAGGCAATCGGAACAGACTCCATTGCTCTCGCACTTGCGTTATTTTTGCAACGGATAAACTACGGCTCGGCAATCGGAGCAAATTCCATCGCTTTCACGTTCGCATTATCTTTGCAACATGTGAAATAATACAGACAAAAGATGAGAAAATTGAAAATATCAGAACCCGTACATGATGATGACAGTTCTTCTCTTGACATCTATCTGCGTGAGATTGGCAGTATAAGTCTGCTCTCGCAGGAAGAGGAACATGCGTTGTTTGAACGGATAAAAAATGGCGACAGCAGAGCTCTTGAGAGGCTTACCACAGCCAATCTTCGCTTTGTGGTGGCTATGGCCAAGCACTACCAGAACCGTGGCCTTAGTCTGCCAGACCTTATCAACGAGGGAAACATAGGTCTTATAAAGGCTGCTCGTAAATTCAACGGTCAGGGTAAGTTCCTGTCTTTTGCCGGATGGTGGGTGAGGCAAAGCATTGTGAAGGCCATCGCTGAGAGCGGTGGGGCCGTAAGGCTCTCTACACGACAACTTGCCACGGCACGCAGTATGAGCAAAGATGCTGCGCGTTTTGAGCAGTCGCATGGCCGAAGGCCAAATGCCAGTGAGATGTCGGAGCAGCGGTCTGTACCACAGAAAGAAGTGCGCCACATCCTTGGGGCATTGACGCGCACGGTGTCGGCAGACGCGCCTGTCAAGGAGGGCTCGTGCAACAATCTTATAGACATGATAGCTGCTGACGGTTATCATGATGCAGACTCTCGATTTGATGTCGATGCCTTGCGTAGCGACCTTGTGCGCGGACTTGACATGCTGAATGAGCGTGAGCGAATGGTGCTCGTGTCGTTTTTCGGCATAGGGCAGACTCCTGCTACTATGCGCGAGATAGCCGATAAGATGGGACTGAGACGTGAGCGTGTTAGACAGATACGTGACAAGGCGTTGCGGCGACTCAGAAAGAGTACAGACAACAGAGTGCTTAGGTCGTGTCTGACGAAATAGGATGTTGCCAGCATCCGACAACAGATAAACATATACATATATTATATAATACTGAATTTTATGAAATACAATAAGTTCATAATTATCGCGGCTTTCCTCACAGTGTTTGCAGGAGTTGTGCAGGCCGGCTCAAAGAAGACCAAAGTCTTTCTCTATGGCTTTGCTGCTTCATTCAATGACTCTACTGTCTATTTTACAGACATACAGGCCATTGATACAGCTACGGTGCAGACCCGTACGAAATTCCTGTATGGGCGTGACAACTATTCTTATCAGTTGCGCGACTATCTGAAAGAGCATGGATGTGCCACGCCTACCTGTATCACCGTATTCGCGTTGAAACAGAAGAACATAGAGAAGAAGTACATCAACCTGAAGAAGAAGTACACAGGCAAGAACTATGTGGTGAAACATCTCACCTCTTCTGAGTTTAAGTATGTGCCTGTTGTTTATGAGGACGATGATGCTCCAGAGGTGGACAAGAAGGCAGAGAAGGCGAAAGCCAAACAGGCCAAGGCAGCCCGTAAGCAGCAGCGTGAGGGCGCTATGCCTCCTCCTCCCACAGGTGGCGACCAGCGTCCGATGTGATGAGTGGTTATAAAAAAGGCAGAGAGTATTCTATCATTACACGTATCACATGTGCGCAGACAGCAGCTATATATTCGAGATAGCAGAACTTCGGGTGGATGTCGTATTCAAAGGCGGCAGCCCGGCCAACGGCATCGGTCTGATACCGTCATTCGCACCCTTTATGCTGACGGATAGCAATAGTGAGCCATTGCTCACTATCTGTGTTGATGATAGTGTACGCCCTGTGGAAAAGACACGGCGTGAACTTATACGCGACTTCGATACAGGCAATGGGCATACGTCTGTGGAGCGGATTTCGGACGGAGGTTACCAATTCGTTATCAGGGATATACAGGGCCGTCCGTGCTGTCTGCTCATCACTGATGAGCGGTTCAGACATTGTCGGTGCGCTCTCAACGGCACCTACAATATGCGCAGCTTCGGACTCAACAACGCACTGATGCTTGCCTACGCCTTCAGCAGCAGTTGGCATGGCACACTGCTCATACATGCATCGCTTGTCAGGCATGCCGGCAAGGGGTATGCTTTTGTGGCGAAGAGCGGTACGGGCAAGAGCACTCAGGTGAGTATGTGGCTGCGTCATTTGCCCGACTGTGACTTGATGAACGATGACAATCCGATAGTGCGTGTCATTGATGGGCATGCGTTTATCTACGGGAGTCCTTGGAGCGGTAAGACACCATGCTATCGCCGTGTGAAGGCCCCACTTGGGGCTATCACCAAGATAGAGAGGGCTACAGCCAACAGTGTGGAGCGACTCGGGCCGACACATGCCTTTACGGTGCTGCTGCCTGCGTGCTCATCAATGAAGTGGGACAAGCCTGTATATGATAATATTTGTGATACCGTGGTGAAAATCATTGCTACGACAGGGATTTTCACCCTGCATTGCTTACCTGACAAACAATCAGCAGAAATATGTGCGGCAGCGATAACAACATAAAAGAGATAACGATGCAGAACTCTGAGTTCTTGCCCGAAGTGGTGAAACTCCTTGACGAAGGACACACCGTGACGTTGAGACTTAGAGGTGTAAGCATGCGTCCGTTCCTTGAGGACAGACGCGATAAGGCTCTCATCACCAAGGCCAAGGCTGTGAGGCGTGGCGATGCCGTGCTCGCATGCGTAGGTGACGGACGCTATGTACTGCACAGGGTAGTGAAGGTACGTGGCGACATGGTGACGCTTCGTGGCGATGGCAACCTCGGTGTGGAACATTGTCGTAAGGAAGATGTCAAAGGTTTCGTCATAGGGTTTTACCGCAAGGGCCGTAACTCTCTTGACAAGACCAACGGGGCTAAATGGATTGTCTACTCCTGCGTGTGGAGCGCATGTCTGCCAATACGTCGTTATCTGCTTGCATTCTACCGTAGGGTGTGGATGCCACTGTTTGGCTGATTCTTATAACTTATTCCGAGAACAAAGTATCTTACTGTATATGAAAAAGAAAAGTGGATTCACACTGCGTGACGTGTGTGGAGAACATGTAATGGTAGCTGAGGGAAAAGAGAATATCGACTTCAGCAATATAATAAGCATGAATGAGACTTCAGCTTATTTATGGACGAAGATGGGAGAAGGCACCTTTAGTGTACACGACATGGCCGATGCTCTTCTTGAGGAATACGACGTAGATGAGGCAACGGCTCTGGCCGACAGCAAGGCTCTGGCCGAGCAGTGGGTCAATGCCGGTATAGTGGAGCCGTAGTGCTGTTGTGCGCAATATGGTTATGAGAGATATGGGCATACGTGTCATATCGTTGTGGGCTGTGCTGCTTGTGTTTGCATGCTTGCCTATTGATGCTTATGCTTCCGAGGATGATGATGACACAGCTCATGGCGACAGCGGACGTGTGGCGCATCAACTGTCCTTTGATTTCAAGCCAGGGGCCATTCTGCACACCAACGAGTTCTTGCGTGGCAGCAATCCAGAGGCACGCACTATGAATCATGACATGGGCTTTCATGTCAAGTATGCTTTCTCGTTGCCAAGCGGCAGTCGTGAGGCACGCGTCTATCGCGATGCCTATCAGGGTATAGGCATCGCGTATAATGAGTATAACTGGCAGCTCGGCAATCCTGTCAGCGTATATCTTTTGCAGGGCGCACGCATCGCGAGTCTTTGCGAGCGTGTGGCTCTTAACTACGAATGGAACTTCGGGCTTGCCATGGGATGGCATCCATACGATGCCATTGACAATCCCGACAATAAAGTGATAGGGTCTCGCGTGACGGCATACATGGGGCTCGACCTGTATCTGCGGTGGGTGCTGTCGCGTCATGTGGACGTAAACTTCGGGCTCGGAGTGGCACATTACTCCAATGGCAACACGCAGTTTCCGAATCTCGGACTCAACACCGCGTCCCTGCGTATAGGCACCTCATATTACATACACCGTGATACGCCGCGTCTGCTCCATCGCCATGAGAGTTTGCCACAGGTGGAGCATCATCTTACATACGACTTGATTCTATATGGGGCGTGGCGTCAGCGTGGCTCTTATACTGACGGTATAGCCTATGCCTTGCCAGGTAAGTCGGCAGTGTTCGGTTTCAATTTCAATCCCATGTACAGTCTTAACCATTGGCTGAAGGTCGGTGCCTCACTCGATGGGGTCTACGACCGCAGTGCCAATCTCATAGTCTCTGACATTTACGATGTTGACGATATGGAATATGCCCGTCCTGCTGCTGCCCGTCAAATGGCTCTCGGCCTTTCGGCCCGTACAGAGTTCGTGATGCCGTATTTTTCCATCAACTTCGGTGTCGGGACTAATGTGATTAATGCACAGGGCGATTTCAGCGGCGTGTATGAGTTGCTTGCCCTTAAAATGAATGTCACCCGTCGTGCCATCCTGCATATAGGCTATAGTCTCAACAACTTCCACACCCCCAAGCACTTGATGCTCGGAGTGGGGTGGAGGTTCGGCCATATATAGGAGAATATATTTGTGAAATATAGGCAGGCATTGAATATCATGGGGTGTGGCGTGCAATTTAGTCCATTCGGGTATTTCGTGTACTTCCGCAACAGTCATAACATAATACAGATACATAGACTATGAAGAAAATTATCAATCCATATATCGGCAAGGAGGGCTACAACTGCGTCTGCTGTTGCCCTACAAACCCCGTAGGCTTGCACCTTGAGTTTTGGGAGGATGGTGACGACATCCTCACTACGTGGAAGCCAAGCGACAACTATCAAGGTTGGGTACACACGCTGCATGGAGGCGTGATAGGCATGCTCATGGATGAGGTGGCAGGTTGGGTTGTCACGCGCAAGTTGCAGACCACAGGCGTGACGAGCCGTCTGGAGGTGAAGTACCGCCGCCCCGTGACCACCGACGAGAAGCAAGTCACCGTGCGTGGCCATATCGCTGAGCAACGCCGCAACATCGTCACCATACACCTCACGCTTGAGAACAGTAAGGGCGAGGTGTGCGACGAGGGTACGGCCGTCTACTTCACGTTCGACCGTGAGCGTGCGTTGGCTATGGGGTATAGCGGATGTAAGGTCGAGGGAGAAGAATAAGGATAAAAATTAAAGAACTGTCTCCATCATCTCTAACTTTTTAAAACAAAATATTTATGGTATCAGGACAGAGATTACCCGAACACCTTGGCGTTGACCAAGACGGAAAAGAGTGGACAATGAGTGAGTTGAGCGGCCGCAAGGTAGTGCTCTATGTTTATCCGCGTGATTCCACGCCGGGCTGTACAAGCGAGGCTTGCAACCTAAGAGACAATTACGAGCGGCTGCAAGCCGAGGGCTACGCCGTCATTGGTGTGAGCACGCAGGATGCCAAGTCGCACAAGCGGTTCATAGAGAAGAACAACCTTCCCTTCCCGCTCATCTGCGACACCGACCATCGACTCGTTGAGGCCCTTGGCGTGTATGGCGAGAAGAAGATGTATGGCAAGACGGTCATGGGCGTGTTCCGCACTACCTTTCTTGCCGATGAGGATGGAGTGGTGACACGCGTCATCGGGCCGAAGGAGATAAAGGTGAAGGCACACGCAGAGCAGATACTCGGCTAAGGACTCGTGGCGGAGGGCGGAAACCACCGCCACGGGTCTTGCCCTATCGTATTGTTTGTCAGTACGATGCTCAGTGTCACTTCGGCTTATTGTGTTCATTATATACAGCCAATCCCTTCACCGTAAGGAGGTACTTCTGGCGAGGATGCCGAGGTGAGTCGGGATAAAGTAGACGTACAAAGCCTTCATTAATCGCTGGGTTCAGATATAGGTTGAGGAAATTATCTCTGCCCTTCAAATCCAAAGCATCCATCATATTCTTTACAGACAGTTCTTGGTTGCCGATGGCAACAACTATACGCTTAATATTTGCATCATCCGTATGTAAGTTGTCCTGTACTTGTCCTCTCTCTCAGTTTCGTTTGAATGAGCTGCTATGTTGGGTTGTACCTTCCATTCGTCAGTAGCATGAACATGTAGGTATCTGTTGCGCAAGTCCCATTGCTCTCCTAACAATAAATTTCGGAATAAACGTTCCAAGTATATGGTTGTGTAATCTATACCTTTGAGCGTGTTCCATCAACAAGTCCATGCGTCTAATAGGGCAATGTTTGTTTTATTTTGCTTTACCCTCATGAAGTTCATTCTTGAGAAAGTCATAAACGTAGTGTGGACTCTGATAGTATAGAGCCGTATTGTCATTTTGCACCAGTTGATAAGTCTCAGAGTTAAGAACCGTTGAAAGTGCGTCAGTCATTGTCGCGGCGTTCCCTGTCTCTGTCAGTAATATGGCAAGTTTGGTTACCATATCGTCCTTCATCATTGTTTTCTCGTCCATTATTTGATACGCTTTAATAGTGATATAGCTTTTTCTGTCCCAAAGAAATACTGAATGGTCATGCCTTTCATGTATTTCAATTTCCTTACAAGTGTAGGAAGATCGATAAGCTGATTTTCGTATCTCCACAATTGTACTCCGACTTTATCGTCTGCTATTGGCCCTATTACTATGTCGTATTGATGAACGGCATTGCCAGTTGTATTGCTCCTATTCGCAAGTATGAACTCAGCCCATTCTTCATTATATTCCTCAAAGCGGAGTATTTGCAATTTTTTCATTTCATTTTCGTCAACCTCATAGACCAGAACTATTGGCTCACCATCTTGTTGTTGTTCAACTTTGATTTTAGCCATATTGATAGCCTGCTCATATTCGGCTGAAAGATAGAATCCGCGTCCGAAATCCTTATTCGGCTTTGATTTCTTTAGGTCTATGCTGTCAAAAGTCTGGTTTGTCCCATGATACAGTTTCATACGATACCTCCTCCCGATTTATGACAAAATTCAGTCATGTCGTCTATGACAGAAGCGAAAGACTGTGTGTGCATATAGTCGTAATGGCGTTCTACAAAGCTGATGCCTTTATAGCGCAACAGATAGTTGAACGCCTGTTTCAGAGTTAGTCCATGACGTTTGCCAAATTCTCTGACAAATATCACAGTCCATTCTATCTTGTCTTTTATGTCATATTCCATATCCGTTAGTCTGTATATCTTTCTTTACCATACTTGCTTTCATAAAATTTAGCTTACAAATATAAGCACAATCTTTGACAATCACGAAGGAATATCGAAATAGTTGTTCGGTTTATTTTAGTTTCTGTTCCTTTTCGCATGAGCTAATTGGGCGTTCAGGACTGGTCTCATGGTAAAGCGCATACCTTCAGTTTGCGATTCGGCCCATATCGCAGCCTGAAATGGGCCATTTCGCGTCCTAAAACGGCCCATTTTGCACTCTGAAACGGCCCGTTTCGCAATACATTGTGTGCCAGCGTATTAGCATGTATAGGCGCAGGGCGCACACCTGTGAATGGAAGTTGGGCATTTTACGAATACTGATGTGGCTCCCAGTTTGTCGCAAGTGTGATGTGGGCATGTGTCAGTTTTTTTTGTCGGGTTGCTTGTTACTTTTTTGTATGTGTTTATTTTATTAATGTTATATTGACGCATGTCGTATATGTGCTTCATGTATTTGTATAGGTATATGCGCCAGTCCATCACGATATTTTTTGTCGCATAAATACTCTAAGTGAATAAAATTTATTACTTTTGCATCTGAAAGCAGAGCCCCGGTCTGCCGCTTGCCGTTCGTGGCAAGAGGAAAGTCCGGGCAACACAGGGCGTTCCACTTCTGAAAATGGAAGCTATTGGTGACAGTAGGATATGGCAGAAGAAAACAACCGCCATGCTCGTTCGTGGTAAGGGTGAGAAGGTGGGGCAAGAGCCCACCAGCCATGAGGTGACCCATGGGCTGTGCCATCTGGAAGTTGCAAGTTCGCGTATACCGTCGTCTGAGGGTTGCCCGCCCGATAGTCCATAACGACGGAGGGTAGAATGCTTAAGCCATGGGGTGACTCATGGATTAGATAAATGGCAGACATCTGGCAGCGTCATCGCTTCCAGGCAACAGAACCCGGCTTACGGGGGCCCTGCTTTCTTTTATCTCCTTTCCACGGGTCGGTCTGTCGTATGCGGCAATGCGCCTTGGCGTAGTGCCGCTTATGGCTGCGAGTGTGTCTGCATGGCCTGTGGAGGTGTGCTCTTGGCTGCATGCGGCTTGCCGTGCGGTGAGGCGTTGCGGCTACATCGTATTCATTATCAATGCGATTGTAAAAACAGGCATTTGATGTCTGAAACGCACAAATCACTGTAAATACGGTGCGGATTCTGAAAAATGAAGTAAAAAAATTTTATTATCATCAGAAAAACTCGTATCTTTGCAGCTCAAAATGAGAGAGTTTAATAAAAGTAAAATAAAATTTCATACAAATGACAAAGGCAGATATCATTAACGAGATAGCCATGAACACTGGTCTCCAGAAAAAGGATGTGGCTGTTGTTGTTGAGAGTTTTATGGAAACGATAAAGAGCAGCCTTCTCGAGAAAAAGGATAACGTGTATCTCAGAGGATTCGGAAGTTTCGTCATCAAACATCGTGCAGCAAAGACAGCCCGCAACATCCTGCAGAAGACAACCATGATAATAGAGGCACACGACCTGCCGAGCTTCAAGCCGGCCAAGTGCTTCGTAGAGCAGATGAAGGAGAAATAAATACTCTGTTATTCTTGTTAAGAATATCATTAAACATATATAAACATTTTAATAAATTAAAGCTATGCCAAACGGAAAGAAAAAAAAGGGACACAAGATGGCTACGCACAAGCGTAAGAAAAGATTAAGAAAGAACAGACATAAGAGCAAGTAACTTCTTGCCAGTATGTGAGATTCTTTTTCCGGGGCGCGTCAATGTATCCACTGAGGGTCCTTTGACACGCCCTTTCTGTTTGCCATACATGGCAAAGGTGTGCTTTGGGTACGCGTCCGGCGGTTGTCGGTGCGTATTGTGAATATCTTAGAATAATCTAAAAAATAATACAAGAGATGACAAGCGAAGTCGTTATTGACGTTCAGCAGAAGGAGGTTTCCATAGCATTGCTTGAGGACAAGCGCCTCGTGGAGTATCAGAATGAGCCGCGCTCGGTGTCTTTTTCGGTTGGCAACATCTATATCGCAAAGGTCAAGAAGCTCATGCCTGGGCTGAACGCGTGTTTCGTTGATGTCGGCTATGAGCGTGACGCGTTCCTGCATTATCTCGACTTAGGCAGCCAGTTCAACTCGTTTGACAAATACCTCAGGCAGGTGGAGAGCGACAGGAAGAAACTGTACCCGTTTGCCAAGGCTACGCGTCTGCCTGACCTGAAGAAGGACGGCAGCGTGCAGAACACGCTGAAAGTGGGGCAGGAGGTGCTGGTGCAGATCGTTAAGGAGCCTATCTCTACGAAGGGGCCGCGTCTGACTGGAGAGTTGAGCTTCGCCGGTCGGTATCTCGTGCTCATGCCTTTCGGCGACAAGGTGTCGGTGTCGAGCAAGATAAAGAGCGGTGAGGAGAGGGCCCGCCTCAAGCAGCTCATCAACAGCATCCGCCCGAAAAACTGTGGTGTCATAGTGCGAACCGTGGCCGAAGGCAAGCGTGTAGCCGAGCTTGACGTGGAGATGAAGATTCTCAACAAGCGTTGGGAGGAGGCCCTGGCCAAGGTGCAGAAGACGCAGCAGCGCCCGCAGCTTATCTTTGAGGAGACGGGCCGTGCCGTGGCTCTCATCCGCGACCTGTTCAATCCTACATACGAGAACATCTATGTCAACGACAAGGACATCTGCAACGAGGTGCGCCACTACGTCTCCATGATAGCCCCCGAGAAGGCAGGTATCGTGAAGCTGTATGAGGGCAAGGTGCCTATCTTTGACAATTTCAATATCACGAAGCAGATAAAGTCGAGCTTCGGCAAGACCGTCAACTACAAGCACGGTGCTTACCTCATCATAGAGCATACGGAGGCACTGCATGTGGTGGACGTGAACAGTGGCAACAGGTCGCATTCCGACAGCGGACAGGAGGCCAATGCCCTTGACGTGAACCTCGGTGCTGCGGATGAGCTGGCACGCCAGTTGCGTCTGCGTGACATGGGCGGCATCATCGTGGTAGACTTCATCGATATGAGTCTGGCCGAGGACAGGCAGATGCTCTATGAGCGCATGTGCAAGAACATGCAGAAAGACCGTGCCCGCCACAACATACTGCCGCTCAGTAAGTTCGGCCTTATGCAGATAACGCGCCAGCGCGTGCGCCCGGCAATGGATGTCAATGTGGAGGAGACGTGTCCGTCGTGCTTCGGTACAGGAAAGATAAAGTCGAGCATCCTGTTCACGGAACAGCTCGAGAGCAAGATAAACAGCCTTGTGAATAAGATAGGCATCAAGACGTTCTATCTGTACGTACACCCGTATGTGGCCGCGTATATCAACAAGGGGCTGTTCTCCATAAAGCGTCGCTGGAAACTCAAATATGGCTTTGGGGTACATGTACTGTCGTCACAGAAACTGTCGTTCCTGCAATACGAGTTCTATGACAGCAACAGGCATTTCATAGACATGAAGGAGGAGATAGAGACAAAGTAGCAGCCATAGGCACTTGTAGCAGTATAAAACTTGTCTCGACTTTTATGGATTTCAATATTTGCCTTTATTTTTGAGGCTGTTCTTAGCCTTGAAGAAGGGAGTGTAGCGGGCTACACGACCGATGAGAGGTTAAAAAGAAACCAAAAAGAAAGGTGAGAATTGAAATTAGAAAGACAGAAAATGACGTGTCTTAGTCCGTCAGAAAAGGCGAGACAAGTTCATATACTGGTGGGCAGAATCTTTAGCCATTCTTGCCCACCTGTGCTTTTATTGATGGTATATGCTGCTATGGGTATGGGGCGGCGGACGCGTCAGATGTGGTGGTTCTTGCGACGGCAGTCGGGACATTCGCCCTTTATCACGAACGACATGGAGTGTGTGCAGAACCCCTCGGGCAGAGTGAAGTGCGGAATGTGTATGTCCTCAAGGCAGAACGACTTCTGGCACGACTCACAGTAGAAGTGTATGTGGCTGTCGTTGTGGCTGCACGCCCCGTGGCTCAGGCACAGCTCGTAGTTGAGCAGTCCGCGTCCGTCCTCGAATGCATGCACTATCTCGTTTTCGAGAAATACGGTCAGCACCCTGAATATGCTCGACTTGTCCATGTTGGGCATCCTCGCCTCCAGTGCCGACAGGCTCATCGGCTGATGGTTGGCCGCCAGTTCCTTGAATACGAGTATTCTGTTTGTGGTAGGCTTTACGCCCTTTTGTTGCAGCCTTGCGGCTACGGTTTCGAAGTCCATATGTGTTTATAGTGCTTGTAAGCGATATTAGTGTATATGCATTTCGGCTTGTCTTATGCAAAGACAATGCAAGTGCGAGTGCAATGGAGCTTGCTCCGATTGCCGAGCCGCAGCTTGTCTTATGCAAAGACAATGCAAGTGCGAGTGCAATGGAGCTTGCTCCGATTGCCGAGCCGCAGCTT
>JALFIM010000026.1 GCA_022775985.1 Prevotella sp. | reverse complement strand
GCAGGAGTGTCCTACCGCCTGGCCAACAAGACCGAGCGCGACGTGCAGACCATCTTCTACCTCGTGTTCTCGCTCATCGGGGCATACATCAAGGTGGAGGAGGAGAGCTCCCACGGGCGTGCCGACGTGGTGATAACGCTCCCGTCGGTGGTCTACGTCATGGAGCTGAAGCTCGACGGCTCTGCCGATGCCGCACTCAAGCAGATAGACGAGAAGGGCTACCTCATACCATACTCGGCCGACGGCCGCAAGCTCGTGAAGATAGGTGTGAACTACAGCAGCGAGGAGCGCACCATCACGGAGTGGAAGATAGAGGGATGATTCGCGGTTTGGCATCAAGGCCAAATACCAGAAAATAAAAAAAGCAAAGACTCGGCAAGCCTCGGTGTTTCGAGGTCGGCCGAGTTTTTTTGTTTATGGCCGGCTCATACCACGCACGCCATCACGCCGAGCATGGTGGCGAGGGCCGTGAGGACGCTGGTATGCACTAAATTAATTACGCCAACGTGTTTACTTATGAAAATAATCACTAACTTTGCACAGCGGCAGCCACAGGCCGTGCCGCCATATCCAAACACCTGACGAAATATTATGACAATAACTATCGTAGTGCCATGCTACAATGAGCAGGAAGTGCTCCCTTGGTCGATAGCACAGCTCCTCTCGCTCACCGACAGGCTCCGCCACGACACCGGCGACGAGGCCCGCCTGATGTTCGTAGACGACGGCAGCACCGACTCCACGTGGGACATCATAGCACAGGCCGCCGCCAAGCACGACGGCATCTCGGGGCTGAAGCTCGCGCACAACGTGGGGCACCAGAACGCGCTGTGGGCCGGCATAGAGCAGACGTACCGTGAGTGCGACGCCACCGTGTCGATAGACGCTGACCTGCAGGACGACTCACTGGCCATCATAGACATGGCGCGGCACGTGGCCCAGGGCGCGGACATAGTGTACGGCATAAGGCGGCGGAGGCAGACCGACACGTGGTTCAAGCGCACGTCGGCACAGGCGTTCTACCGCATCATGCGCACGGTGGACAGGAACATGCTCTACAACCACGCCGACTTCCGCATGATGACGCGCCGCGCCGCCCACGCCCTCATGCAGTACCCCGAGCGCAACATGTTCCTGCGGGGCATAGTGAGGCAGCTCGGCTTCCACGAGGCCATGGTGTACTACGACCGCACGGCACGCACGGCAGGGGAGTCGAAATATCCGCTCGGCAAGATGATAAGTTTCTCGGTAGACGGCATCACGTCGTTCTCCACGGCACCGCTAAAGTTCATCACCTTCGCGGGACTGGCCATGACACTCGTAGCCCTCGTAACCATCATCACGGCACTGGCCGAGCACTTCAGCGGCAAGACCATAGAGGGATGGACGTCGCTGCTCGTCTCGCTGTGGTTCATAGGCGGAGTGGTGACCACGGGAGTGGGCATCACGGGGGTGTACGTGGGCAAGATATACACCGAGGTGAAGCGCCGCCCGCGCTACTTCATAGACCAGCGCATACACTGATATGGCCACATTACACGCAATCATGATGACAGCATACACACACACATCACCACTGCTGCGGCTCCTCGCCACACGCCTCATGGCGGCACTCGTGCTCGCCGCCGCCGCGCTCACGGCAGCGGCACAGGACGTGCGGCCCGGCAAGGTGCGCCCGGAGGACCGCGCCGTAGACATGGACGACCCCACGTTCGTGCCCATGGTGAAGGTGGGCAAGGTGCTCGACGGACGCGACAGCATACAGTACGTGGAGCTCAACAGCGTGTACTGCTACCCCACGCCAGTGTTCAAGGACGACAAGCAGCGGGCCGCATACAACCGTCTCGTGTACAACGTGAAGAAGGTGCTGCCCATAGCCAAGGAGGTGAACGCCATCATCATAGAGACCTACGAGTACCTGCAGACGCTCCCTGACAAGAAAGCAAAGGACGAGCACATGAAGTTTGTGGAGAAGGAGATACGCAAGGAGTACACTCCGCGCATGAAGAAGCTCACATACCAGCAGGGCAAGCTCCTCATAAAGCTCGTGTACCGCGAGTGCAACTCCTCGTCGTACCAGCTCATACAGGCGTTTCTCGGCCCCATACGCGCCGGTTTCTACCAGGCGTTCGCCTCTCTCTTCGGGGCCAGCCTCACCAAGAAGTACGACCGCGACGGCACCGACCGACTCACCGAGCGCGTGGTGCTCATGGTGGAGGCAGGGCAGCTATGACGCATTAAGTACGGGCTTGGAACGGATTTATACTCAAGCATTCTGCTTGTCTTCTATGTCAAGAATCAGAGTATCGCAGAACGGCAAAGCCGTTTTATTTCCTCTAATTCCTGACTATATAATATAAGGTAAAGCCTTTGGTGAGAAGAAAAATTCTCCAATTGGCTTTCGCCGAACGCTGTTTCTCTAATTCTTGACATTAAATATATTCTACACATGGGCCGTGAGGCTCGCAAAAGCCATTCCACACATTCTTGACCATCAGCCATTTACGAAAAACATCGAAAAATATTTCCCGAAACACTTGACATCGCTGGCGCAGAATGCTACCTTTGCATTGCAGTTGAGAGAGAGACACACCGCCTCACACTCCTGCAAGAGGCAGCAAGCTACGCGCCAAGGCACGCTGGCTACATCATCGATGCCGCCCGACAGTTCCGGACAGCACGGACGGCGATGTGCGCACAGGCCAGCGGCAGCACGGCGCGGAACAAACCGCCTCACAGAGAACACAAAAACATCAGTACTTAACCGCGCGTCGGGCCACAGGCCACGGCGTCACAAAAAGAAAGGAAAACACAACTATGGCACTCAATTACAGACTCTATCAGTCAAACCGCAAGGACAACACCAAGGGCAAGTGGTACGCACGCGTCACCCACACCTCCACCATCGACACCAACGGCCTGGCCGCCATCATGCAGGCCAACTGTACCGTGAAGCGCAGCGATATCCTCGCCGTGATATCCGAGCTCGTGGAGGTGATGACCACCGAGCTGCAGAACTCCAAGCGCGTGCGCATCGACGGCTTCGGCACCTTCAAGCTGGGCATCAACACCAAGGCAGCCGACCATGCCAAGGACTTCAGCGTGTCACGCAACGTGACCGGCGTACACGTGCTCTTCCTCCCCGAGACCAAGATAGGCGCGGACAAGCGACGCACCATCACCTTCGTTGACCAGGTGAAGCTCCGCGAGGCCGACGTGTACAAGGTGGAGAAGTCGGCAGAGGCCGCCAACGCCGGTGCCGACAGCACCGACGATGCTGAGCCACAGGCCTGACACACCGCGCTCCACGCCCACAGGTGAGCCGCCGCACGGCGGCCGACGGGCAGCGGCTCTCACCGGGCGTGGGCGCACAGCACGCCATAATGGCGACTGACACACATATCTATACCGACACAAAGACACACTATCATGAACAAGACCAATATCTGGAAAACCATCATAAAAGTCATCATAGCAATGGCCACTACCCTGCTCGGGGCCCTCGGCGTAAAAGACGACGGGAGTGAAGCGCGATAGTCCACAGCTCGACGACATAATACTGATACTGCGAATCATCGCCCTCGTGGCGACCATAGTGGCTGCCATGAGCTGCAGCCTGATGCTCTGACACTCTCGGAGCCACACCCAGGCAGGGCGCGGCGGCCACGGTGGCGACACTACACACGCCGCCACGGCCGCAAGCCCTGCCTCTGCGCGTCTTGCACGCAGCACATGGCGCGGCGTACAAGACACATCATTTTTACACACATTATTGCTCGCATATCGGATATTTTGCCTAAATTTGCACGCAGTACGCCCCACCACAGACAGCAACAACCAAACAGCTCAGAACTAATGGCGCAGTCATTAATACAGACCCAGGAACAGAAACTGCTGCAACAGCAGCGCCTCACACAGCAGCAGATGCTGCTCGTAAGGCTCACCGAGATGCCGGTGGCAGAGCTCGAGGAGAACGTCAACGCCGAGCTCGACGACAACCCGGCGCTCGAGGCGGCCCCTGCCGACGAAGGCCACACCTGCGACGACGCGCCCTCCGATGCCATGGACGATGACGACACCACGCCCTCCGATGACGACAGCGAGCGGGCCGACGACATAGACAAGGCCCTCGAGAGCATCGCCTCCGACGACGAGATGCCCGCCACGTACAAGCCCGGCGATACTGACAACGCCGAGTACGAGGAGATGGTGTACGGTGACCAGGACTCGTTCTACGACAAGTTGCGTGAACAAGTGGGCGAGCTCGACATAGACGAGCGGCAGCGGTACATACTCGAGTACATCATAGGCAGCCTCGACGACGACGGACTCCTGCGCAAGGACATACAGGCCATCTGCGACGAGCTGGAGGTGTACCACAACATAGAGTGCTCACCCAATGACGTGAGGGCCATGCTCTCGCAGCTCCAGACGTTCGACCCACCGGGCATAGGGGCACAGTCGCTGCAGCAGTGCCTGCTCATACAGCTCTCACGGATGCCCGAGAGCGAGGCACGCGACGTGACGCAGCTCATCCTGAGCAAGCGTTTCGCCATGTTCATGAAGAAGAACTGGGAGGGCATAAAGTCGGCTCTCCACCTCACCGACGCGCAGATGCGCCTCTTCCGCGAGCAGCTGCGCAAGCTCAACCCCAAGCCGGGAGCCGCCCTCGGAGAGGCCGAGGGCCGCAATATGCAGCAGATAACGCCCGACTTCATCGTAGACACTGACGACAGCGGAGCCATACACATGTACCTCAACAGCGGCGACGTGCCCGAGCTCAAGGTATCGGAGTCGTTCGCCAACATGATAGCCGCGTACCGCAACAACCGCAAGGGCCTCAGCCGACAGGAGAAGGAAGCACTGCTCTACGCCAAGGAGAAAGTGGAGAAGGCACAGGGCTACATCACCGCCATAAAGCAGCGGCGGGCCACCCTCACCGCCACCATGCGGGCCATCATAGACTGGCAGCGCAGGTTCTTCACCGACGGCGACGAGACGGAGCTGCGACCCATGGTGCTGAAGGACATCGCCGCCAAGACGGGGCTTGACATATCCACCGTGTCGAGGGTGTGCAACGTGAAGTACGTGCAGACCAACTGGGGCATATTCCCGCTGCGCTTCTTCTTCAACACAGGCTACACCGCCAGCAACGGCGAGGAGCTCTCCACGCACAACATGAAACTCGCGCTCAGCGACATCATAGCCAAGGAGGACAAGACGGCGCCGCTCAATGACACCGACATAGCCAAGCAGATGGCCAGCCGCGGATTCCCAGTGGCACGCCGCACCATATCCAAGTACCGCGAGCAGCTCGGCATACCGCCCGCAAGGCAACGCAGAGAAATGAAATGACAATGAGACAGACACAATTGATATTCGCGGCACGCGTACTGAGCATGGTGTTCACCCCGTTCTACCTGCCGCTCGTGGGCATGATAGCGCTGTTCACGTTCAGCTACATGAGCCTCGCGCCATGGCAGTTCATACTGCGCATACTCGCCATAACGTACATCTTCACCGTGCTCATGCCCACACTGCTCATACATCTCTACCGCCGCAGCAATGGATGGACGCTCATAGAACTGGGACGCAAGGAGAAGCGCATGGTGCCCTACGCCATATCCATAATGTGCTACACCGCTTGCTACACGCTCATGGAGATAGGGCACATACCGCACTTCATAAGCCTCATACTGCTCATAGCCCTCGCCATACAGATAACGTGCGCCGTGATAAACGTGTGGTGGAAGATTTCCACGCACACGGCGGCCATAGGCGGTGTGACTGGGGCACTTCAGGCATACGCCCTGCTCATAGGCTTCAACCCCACGTGGTGGCTGTGCCTCGTCATCACCATAGCCGGGATGGTGGGCACCAGCCGCATGCTCCTCAGGCAGCACACGCTGTGGCAGGTGTCGGCAGGATTCCTCCTCGGCACGGCCATAGCCTTCGCGGCCATACTCATAAGCTACCTCTGCTGACACGGCGTACCGCCACGTCAGCACGCAAACATACACTAACAGATTAAAAAACACAGCAATCATGTCACCAATAGTAAGCATCATCATGGGCAGCACAAGCGACCTGCCCGTCATGGAGAAAGCATGCAAGTTCCTCGACGACATGCACATACCGTTCGAGGTAAACGCACTCTCGGCACACCGCACACCCGACGCCGTGGAGCAGTTTGCCAAGGGAGCATCCGCAAGGGGCATAAAAGTCATCATAGCCGGGGCCGGCATGGCTGCGGCACTGCCTGGAGTCATCGCCGCCAGCACCACACTGCCCGTCATAGGAGTGCCCATCAAGGGCATGCTCGACGGACTCGACGCCATGCTCTCCATCATACAGATGCCGCCGGGAATACCCGTGGCCACGGTAGGAGTCAACGGTGCCATGAACGCCGCCATACTCGCCACGGAGATGATAGCCCTCGCCGATGCCGACACGGCCGGGAGACTGGCGCAGTACAAGGCCACGCTCGGGCAGAAGATAGAGAAGGCCAACCGCGACCTCGCGGAGGTGAAATACGAATACAAGGTGAACTGAGATGACAGACCTATTCAACTACCGCCGCCGCGAGACCTCCACGGTACACGTCGGGAACCTAACCATCGGCAGTGACAGCCCCATACGCGTGCAGTCGATGACCACCACCGACACCAACGATACCGAGGCGTGCGCCGACCAGGCCGAGCGCATCATCAAGGCGGGCGGCGAGCTCGTGCGGCTCACCACACAGGGCACGCGCGAGGCTGAGAACCTGCGCAACATAAGCGCGGCCATCAGGCAGCGGGGCTACGACACTCCGCTCGTGGCCGACGTACACTTCAACCCGCACGTGGCCGAGGTGGCCGCGCTGTATGCCGAGAAGGTGCGCGTCAACCCGGGCAACTACGTAGACCCTGCACGCACGTTCAAGCACATAGAGTACACCGACGAGGAGTATGCCGACGAGCTGCTGAAGATAGAACAACGCTTCGTGCCGCTGCTCAACATCTGCCGCGAGCACCACACCGCGCTGCGAATAGGTGTCAACCACGGCTCCCTCTCCGACCGCATAATGTCGCGCTACGGCGACACGCCGGAGGGAATAGTGGAGAGCTGCATGGAGTTTCTGCGGATATGCAAGCGCGAGCACTTCGACGACGTGGTGATATCCATCAAGGCAAGCAACACCGTGGTCATGGTGCGGTCGGTGCGTCTGCTCGTCAGCGAGATGGACAAGGAGGACATGCACTACCCCCTGCACCTCGGAGTGACCGAGGCAGGCGAGGGCGAGGATGGCCGCATAAAGAGCGCGGTGGGCATAGGTGCACTGCTCTCCGACGGCATCGGCGACACCATACGCGTGTCTCTGAGCGAGGAGCCTGAGGCTGAGATACCCGTGGCACGCCACCTCGTGGACTACATCACGCGCCGCAGCCAGCACCTACTCATCCCCGGCAGCACGGCGCCGGGCTTCGACTACCTGCGCCCTGAGCGCCGCAGGACACGCGCCGTGGGCGGCATAGGCGGCAGCAACGTGCCCGTGGTCATCGCCACGATGGCCGCTGACGGCGGCAGTGGCAGCCGCTTCACCGACGGCATGCGCCCCGACTTCATATACTGCGGCCGCAATCTGCCGGCAGAAAGGGCCGAGGGCACGCGCTACATAGTAGACTTCGACGCATGGAAGGGCGAGGAAGGCACATACCCCATATTCCCGTACAACGCCACTCCGTTCATGTCGGCAGTGAAGAGCAGCCTGAAGTTCCTCGTGCTACAGCTCGGCGCACCGAGCGAGGAGTACATACCGTGCCTCCGACAGCACCCCGAGGCGGTGGTGGTGTGCGTGAGCAACCACGCCAACAAGCTCGGGGAGCAACGCGCCCTCGTGCATGAGCTGACGACAGCAGGGCTCTTCAACCCCGTGGTGTTCGCACAGATGTACCGCCACGACAGCGCACACAAGTCCGACCTCACCCTCGAGGCCGCAGCCGACATGGGTGCCCTGATGATAGACGGGCTCACCGACGGACTGTGGATAATGAACGACGGCGACATACCCGTGGCCGACATAGCATCCACCGCGTTCGGCATACTCCAGGCAGCGCGTCTGCGCACATCCAAGACCGAGTACATAAGCTGTCCCGGATGCGGCCGCACGCTCTACGACCTGCGCTCCACCATAGCACGCATCAAGGCCGCCACGGCGCACATGAAGGGCCTGAAGATAGGCATCATGGGCTGCATAGTGAACGGCCCCGGCGAGATGGCCGATGCCGACTACGGCTACGTGGGTGCAGGAAAGGGCCGCATATCGCTCTACAAGCAGAAGACGTGCGTGGCCAAGAACATACCTGAGGACGAGGCTGTGGAGCGTCTGCTCGAGCTCATCAACTCCGACCACCAGCAATAACGGCACATATCCCGTCGGTACCGCAGCGTACCGACGGGACAACACATATACTACAATCAGTATTAACCATATATACTGGTTTATTGATACAGTATAGGAGCTTTATTGATACTACACCATAATCTTATCGACACAGTATAAGACCATTATTAACACAACAAAAACACTATCATGAGAAAAGCTATCTTTTCAGCCCTCGTAATGCTTGCCATGACGCTGGGCGCAAACGCAGGCAACCCGAAAGTAGTGGCCCACCGCGGCTACTGGACTACCGAGGGCTCGGCCCAGAACTCTATCCGCTCACTCGTAAAGGCCGACTCCATAGGAATATACGGCTCAGAGTTTGACGTATGGCTCACCTCCGACGACCACCTCGTGGTGTTCCACGACGCCAAGATAGGCGACATGGTCATAGAGGACACGCCGTTCGCCAAGATAAGGGCCCACAAGCTCGCCAACGGTGAGTGCGTGCCCACTCTCGACGAGTACCTCAAGGCGGCCACCAAGCTCAAGACGCGCCTCGTGTTTGAGCTGAAGTCGCACAAGAACAAGGCCCAGGAGTCCAAGGCCGTGGACATGCTGCTCAAGGCCATGGAGAAGCACAAGCTCACCAAGCGTGTAGACTACATCACGTTCTCGCTGCCGGGCATGGTGCGCTTACTGCAGAAAGCGCCCAAGGGCACACCCGTGTACTACCTCGCGGGCAACCTCTCTCCCGAGGATGCCAAGGAGATGGGGTGCGAGGGTCTCGACTATAGTATGGGCGTGTTCCGCAAGCATCCCGACTATCTTGAGCGCAGCCACAAGTTGGGCCTGAAGGTAAACGTGTGGACGGTAGACTCACGTGAGGACTTGCAGTGGTGCATAGACCAGGGCTTCGACTTCATCACCACCAACGAGCCGGTGCTGCTCCGCGACATGCTCAAGAAGTAAGCACGCTGCATAAGTGACGTATGCACGCTGCATGAAGCAACAAACGTTACTATACGACAATCGCCCTCCAAGGACACGGCAACTGCTGATGGCAGTATGTTTCCGTACCTCTGGAGGGCGATTCTGTATCTATGGCTACATGCCCATGCGTTTATGGGCACACGCCTATGCGTATATGGCTACATGGCCATACATGATTTATGGAATGCCTCTGTATATACGGTGGCGGCATCACACGTTGAGCTTCCACACGCAGCCGTCCTTCGTGTCCATGACCTCGAAACCGGCATCCTTCAGCGCGTCGCGTATCTGGTCGCAGGTGACCCAGTCCTTGTTGGCGCGGGCCTTGGCGCGGAGACTCAGCACCATGTCCACCACCTTGCCGAATGCTGCCTCACGCTCGCCGCTTCCGGCTGCGTGGTCGTCACGCAGACCGAGTATGTCGAAGGTGAAGAGGCGCATGGCCGACTCCAGCTCATCGAGGTCGGCCTGTGATATGGCCGCCTTGTGGTCAACGAGCGTGTTGACGAGCGTGCATGCCTCGAACAGATGGCTTATGACGAGCGGCGTGGCGAGGTCGTCGTTCATGGCATCGTAGCACTTCTGGCGCAGCGCGGTCACGAACTCATGGGTATGGTCGTCGCTGCTGTCAGACGGCTTCACGCGGGCAATGTCCTCCAGACCGTTCATCAGACGCTCCAGTCCGCGCTCGCTGGCCACCAGCGCGTCGTTGCTGAAGTCTACCGTGCCACGGTAGTGCGCCGACAGTATGAAGAAACGTATGGTCATGGGCGAGAACGCCTTCTGGAGCAGAGGGTGGTCGCCCTTGAAGAACTGCTCAAGTGTGATGAAGTTGCCCAGCGACTTGCCCATCTTCTTCCCGTTGATGGTGAGCATGTTGTTGTGCATCCAGTAGTGTACCATCTGGTCGCCCTGCGATGCCACGGCCTGTGCTATCTCGCACTCGTGGTGCGGGAACACGAGGTCCATGCCTCCGCCGTGTATGTCGAAGTGTGCGCCGAGGTACTTGCGTCCCATGGCCGTACACTCGCAGTGCCAGCCTGGGAATCCGTCGCTCCACGGACTCGGCCAGCGCATGATGTGCTCGGGCTGCGCCTTCTTCCACAGCGCGAAGTCGGCCTGGTGGCGTTTCTCCCCCACGCCGTCGAGCTCGCGCGACGCGTCCTTCACATCGTCGAGGTTGCGGCCCGAGAGCACGCCGTAGCGGTGGTCCTGGTTGTACTTATGCACGTCGAAGTACACCGAGCCGTTGCTCATGTACGCGTACCCGTTGTCGAGTATCTGCTGCACGAGCTGCTCCTGCTCTATGATGTGGCCCGTGGCGTGCGGCTCTATGCTCGGCGGCAGCACGCCGAGGGCCTCCATGGCGGCGTGGTAGCGGTTGGTGTAGTACTGCGCTATCTCCATGGGCTCGAGCTGCTCGAGCCGCGCCTTCTTCTCTATCTTGTCGTCGCCGTCGTCGGAGTCGTGCTCCAGGTGCCCCACGTCGGTTATGTTGCGCACGTAGCGCACCTTGTAGCCTATGTGCCTCAGATAGCGGAAGAGCACGTCGAACGTTATGGCCGGGCGTGCGTGGCCGAGGTGCGGGTCGCCATATACGGTGGGCCCGCACACGTACATGCCCACGTTGGGGGCATGGAGTGGCTTGAACAGCTCCTTCTGCCGTGTGAGCGTGTTGTAGATGATGAGTGGTTGTTGCATGAGCGTATGCTTTAAGTGTTTATTGATTCGTTGCCTTGGCGGCGCATGCCCCCTACGGGCGTGCATGCGTGCCTTTAAGGTGCAAACTTACAAAAAAACGGTGATATTACGGCTGTCGGCGGCGAAAAAGGTGCGCCCGTGGCATGAAATAAGGCCCAGAGTATTCCGATTTTCAACTGTTATGAATCAGTGATAGCTATAATCATAGACTCTAACAAACTATATAGTTTGCGTAAACAAACTGGGTTCATTTGAAAAAGGAGACAATGCGAAAAGTAGACAGCTGTTTTCCCTAAAAAAATTCTATTGAAATATAACACATTTTCATTCTAAACCGTTATCTTTGCAATCGTAATCCTTGCTGAAAGCCCACGAATGGGATAAGG
>JALFIM010000021.1 GCA_022775985.1 Prevotella sp. | reverse complement strand
CGGCCGTCTGCTCGACTATGTGGAGGCCGCCGACACGCAGCTCCTCGGCTTCCACGGCAAGGAGGCCGGCTACTTCATGATACTCAGCGGCTGCTCCGTGGCCTATCTCATAGGCTGGGCGGTGATGAAGGCACTCGTGCCGAAGTACAGTCCGGTGCGGTGATGCCGCGTGATTGCAGGATAAAGCCGTGCGGCGGAGGGCGACAGGTTCTTCGTGAGCGATGGCAATGGCGGCACGCTTGAGATGAGCCGCATAGGCGACTCTGACGAGTTCCATTGCAGCGACGGCAACATGTACACGCGTTCTGGCGGCAGTGGTGGCTTCTATGGCGACTATGAGCGTCGCTGACCCATACCTCTGACATCGCTAATCTATACTTAGGATGTCGCTGACCCGCATCTCTGGCATCGCGGCCCCACACGTTGGATGCCGCAGATCACACCCTTCGGGCACCGCTCCACAGCAGGGCGGTGCCTCGTCTCGGGCGGTGTGGGCAGACGGGTGCAGTGATAGTGCGGCTGACTATTTGTCAATCGACACTGCCTGTTTGTCTCTGTTTATGCCATATTTGCTTACTATTTGATAGCGTGCGGCCGCGTCTCGGCATGGCATGTAAGTTGCATTACAGTCAGTGCAAGCCGAGGACGGAGGCCCGAGGGAAGCCAGGCACGAAGCCCCTCCGAAAGGAGTGGGGCGGAGACCTGAACAGATAAACAGAGAACAAAAATATAATCAGGAGGTTTTTTGTATGTTACCAGTAATGAGAAATTCTTGGATGCCCGAAGTTTTCAACGACTTTTTCGACACTGACTTTATGCCGCGTACCAACGCTACGGCACCGGCCATCAACGTAAAGGAGACCGAGCACGACTACACAGTAGAGCTTGCTGCTCCTGGTATGAAGAAGGATGACTTCAACATCAATATAGACAACGACGGCAACCTGCACATCAAGATGGAGCAGAAGAGCGAGAAGAAGGACGAGAACAAGAAGGCACACTATCTGCGCCGTGAGTTCTCATACTCTAAGTTCGAGCAGACACTGCTGCTCCCCGAGGACGTAGACAAGGAGAAGATAGCCGCCAACGTGGCCGACGGCGTGCTCACCGTAGACCTGCCGAAGGTGGAGAAGAAAGAGGAAAAGACCACACGCCAGATAGAAGTGAAATAACTTCGGCTGAAGCATAGACTGAAAGCCCTGTCCCACTGCAATGAGTGGGGCAGGGCTTTCTGCGTTTGTGGAGCACCGTGGTGCGCTGTATGGTGCGTATATGCTGCCCGTGCGTAGTGTGGGCTATGCCTGTGTGGCGCACGGTGCGGCCCATATGGGCGCTATTTGTCGTATATCACAGACCACGCTATGAACGCCACGATACATGCCGCCACTATGCTCAGGACGGTGAACAGCACGCGCGATATGATTTTGCGGCGGCGTATGGCACCGAGCGACTGCTGCTTGAATATCTCAGAGTCGTCGGGATGACGGTGCTTGTGATGGTGATGAAGGCTTGCTCTTTCCATGTTTTATTGTCGTTTCTTGTGCTGAGTTATCAGTCTTTTGATTGGTTGTATATGCGTCTTGCGGGCGGTGGCCCACTTGACAAATCTTCATCGCTTGGTAATGCAAGGGGCAAAATTAGTGATTTTCGGCCGTAACGGCAAGATTTTCATGCCGAAAAACGCTCGGAAAGCACTCATTTCCTGTATTTTCCGCATTAATTTCGCACGTATTCCCCCCCCGAAGGCCATTTTCACAGCCCCGGAAACAGTGGCTTCCGTGGACTGTGAAGTCCGGCGCATTGGTGCCCATGACGGTGCTACGGGCTGTACTCCTGCCCGGCTTTCGGCCAGCCTTTCATTACATTTTGTCATATTCCACGGCATGTAGGCAATAAAAACACACCACGGCACGGGCCTGTCTTACGAAAAGTCACGTCGTTAACACGTATTAACTGATATTAGTCTTTATGTTGTGAATATTAAACTAATTTTGCCGTATGTTATACATAGTAACAATTTCTAATCCAATTCAATAAGTGTTTATGAAACAGAGACATCTACTTTTCGCGTCTCTTCTCGCCGCCTTCAGCCTGTTTGGAGGCGTGAGGTCGCATGCCCAGAGCGTGGTTCTGAGCGAGGACTTCGAGAGACAGACGTTTCCTCCCGACGGGTGGACGGTCATCGATGCCGACGGCGACGGCCACAGCTGGCAGTCGGTGGGCAAGGGCAGTGCCACGCTCAACGGCAGCTACATAGCCGTGTCGTACTCCGTGAATCCGCAGACGGGCAAGTCATGGGGCGGCATGCAGGACAACTGGCTCATCACTCCTGCCATCAACGTGACCAACGCCTCATACAAGCTGTCATTCAATTGCTGCGCCGAGGACGAGGACAGCATGGAGCCTTACCAGGTGCTGGTGTCGGAGACGGGTACCAATCCCGCCGACTTCACCAAGGTGCTCGTGAGCGAGAACCTCGACAACGGCTATGACGGCGTGGAGCTGAAGGGCCGCACGCGCTCACTGGCGGAGTTTGCCGGCAAGCGCATATACATCGCTTTCCGCCACACGGGCATGGACTCCTACGCCTTGGGCATAGACGATGTGTCCGTGACCAACGCCAAGGGCCCTGCCAAGTGTACGGCCCTCACCGCCACGGCCGGCCCCGATGGCGCGGGCTTCGCCGTCATCAAGTGGACCAACCCGTCTGCCGACGGCACTGGGGCGGCCCTCAGCACCCTATCCGTAGACATCCTGCGCGACGGCGTGCGGGTGGCCACGCTCACCGATGGGGTGAAGCCCGGCCAGCAGTCGGAGTACACCGACAATGACGTGCCGTCAGGCACGCACACCTACACCGTGGTGGCACGCACCGCCGAGGGCGTGTCGCAGGGCGTGAGCAAGACCGTGTACGTGGGCCTCGACGTGCCCGCCGCCGTGTCAGACCTCACCGTTGGCCGCAGCGCACAGCACTATGTGATAAGCTGGACGGCCCCCGCCAAGGGTGCCAACGGTGGATTCCTCATGCCCGACGGCCTGACCTACGACGTGTTCCGCGTCACGGCAGCCGGACGTGAGCCCGTAGCCCGTGGACTGAAGCAGACTACATGCACCGATACACAGACTCCCGGCCAGACCGTACGCTACGCCGTGGTGCCTGCTACGGCAGCCGGCAGCGGCGAGGAGACCCTCTCGGGCGGCGTGGTGGCATACTCACAGGATGTCACCGACTTCGACATCACGCCATCGGCCACGGTGGCATACGCCAACGAGCGGCTGCCGTTCGACCTCAGCACCAAGTGCGGTGTGACGGAGCTGATGCTCTATCCCTCCGACCTGAAGTCGGCACACGGCACCATCTCCGACATAGTGCTCCGCAACTCCTTCAACTCCAAGCTGCTCACCAAGCCCATAACAGTGTGGATGGGCGAGACCGATGAGGCCGACCTGAGCAAGGGATGGTACGCCACATCGCAGATGACAAAGGTGTTCAGCGGCAGCGTAGACCTGCCTAAAGGCGCAAACGACATACCGCTCCACCTCACCACGCCCTACGCGTACACTGGCAAGAACCTCGTGGTGATGCTCTCCATGGAGGCCGCCACAGGCAGCGGTACTTACTTCGACCGCTTCTACGTGCAGATGAAAACGGCCTCTGCCGACCGCACACGCTACTACACTGCCTACTCCGACATAGATGTAGACGCGCTCGCCGCATCCGACGGCGACCTCACGTCGAGCATCCCGGCCCTGCGCGTGGTAATGGCTGCCGAGGGCGTGGCACGCGTCTCGGGCACGGTGCGGTCGGCATCTGACGGCAAGGCATTGGCCGGTGCCACCGTGACGATAGCTGACGTGGCCCTCACCGCCACCACCGATGCCGACGGCTCGTACTGCTTCGAGGCAGTGCCCGCGGGCACTCACGACATCACGGTGGAGGCTCCGCTCCACGTCACGGCCACATTCAGCATGGACGTGCCGCAGCACGGCACCCTCGCACGCGACTTCTCGCTCGCCGAGCGGGCCATGGTCACCATCCGCGGACGCGTGGCCCTCAACGACAATACGGCCACCGAGGGCATAGACGTGTCTCTCAGCGGCTACACCACGGAGCACACCGTGACGGCTGCCGATGGCTCCTTCGCCATCAAGGCATTCAAGGACGGCGACTACAAGCTCACGGCATCGTATCCTCTCTACGACTCATACACCATCGAATTCAATGACATCGACACCGACAAGGACGTGGAGACGGTGACGCTCCGCCGCAGCCTGATAGCGCCCTATGGCACTGAGGCTGCCGTCAAGGCCGACGGCTCTGCCGTAGACATCACGTGGCACGACCCTGCTACCCGCACCAACGCCGTGCGCTGGACGCGCTGGAGCACGTCAGACATCAACGACGGTCTCGGCGGCGACACGTACAGTCCTGCCGACTTCTGTGTGGCTCACGCCTTCGATGCCAAGGACATACAGGACTCCTGCATGGTAGGACTGAGCTTCACTCGCCTCCGCGCATACGTCAAGGGCAGCTCCGCACACCTTGAGGCCAAGGTGTGGCGCGGCACGCGCGACGACCATGTGGAGCTGACGTCAGAGCCCGTCACCGTGCCCGACGACTTCGAGGGATGGATAACCATAGACTTCCCCGACCCTGTGGAGATACGCAGCGGTGAGAGCTACATGGTGGGTCTGCACTGCACAGGTGCTGATGAGTCTATCATAGGCCACGGCCCCAGCTACTCAAAAGTGAGTAAGAAGAACTGCCTCAGGTTCACCGATGCCGAGGGTGCCTACACATACGACTACTACTACGCCTGGAACCTGTCGGCCGAGTGCGGCATACCCGGCAGCCACGGCAGCTACGGCAAGCCCGCAGCCAGCCTCAAGGCACCCACGTACAACGTGTACCGCTCCGAGAAGGGCGATGCTGACAACCGCACGCTCGTGAAGGAGAACGTGGCCGCCGATGCCCTCAGCTGCACCGACAGCGAGTGGACGAGCCTCAAGCCCGCCACATACCAGTACTACGTGGAGGCCGTGTACGGCCAGCCGGCCGCCGACAATGCCTCGCCGCTCGCGCTCTCCAACGAGGTGGTGCGCAGCGTAGACACCGATGCCGGCGTTGAGGCCGTGCTCTCGCCCGAGCGCACCGCCGACGTGCAGACTGCCGTGGAGGTGAAGGTACGCATAGCCAACTACGGCGAGAAACCGCTCACTGACATCCCCGTAAGCGTGACCGTAGACCCCGACCACGTGCTCACCGCTACTTACAGCGGCACGTTGGCCAAGGGTGAGACCGCCGATGTGGTGGTGGGCAACGCCACCCTCACGCCCGGCACGCGCTACACCATACACGCCGCCACTGCCGTAGTGGGCGACGAGGTGACCGCCGACGATGCCGCCGAGGTGGTGATCAACAACTTCGACGACGTGGAGCTCACTGGCTTCCGCTGGGATGCCTACGGCGATGCGGGCCTCATGCGCATACATACCAACGTGCCCGAGAAGGCAGTGTACGAGAAGGAGGTCACTCCCGACGACAACCTGCTCCAGGCCGGTGAGTATGTGGGCGACAAGTTCTACGGATTCACGGGCACGTGGCAGGCTGCCCCTGCCGACTTCGTGAGCATGGACGTAAACACGTGGACTCCCACCTTCTCCGCCGCCACCTCCACGTACGTCATAGACATGACCTACGACTACACCACGTCCACCATGTACGGCCTCGGCCTCGTGAACGGTGTGCTGGGCCTCTGCACCATAGACGTGGCCACGGGCTTCTGCGACGGCGTGGGCACCATAGACAAGTCGTTCTACACCATAGCCTGTGACGCGGCAGGACATCTCTACGGCATAGCCTCCGACGGTGTGCTCTACACCATCGACAAGGCCACAGGCGCTGCCACGGCGGTAGGCCCGACAGGTGTCACCGACGTGATGTACCTCCAGTCCATGACCTTCGACCGCAAGTCTGGCCGCCTCTTCTGGGCGCAGACAGGCCAGGAGGTGTCGGGCAGCCTGTATGAGGTGAACCCGCAGACGGGTGCCGCCCAGCTGCTCGGCACGGTGATGTACGCCGGCTATCCCTCTGAGGTGGTGGCCCTCGCCGCACCGTCGGGTCAGGAACCGACAGGCGTGCGCGGCGTGACCAGTGATGCCCTGACGGCAGCACGCGCCTATGTGGACGCACAGGGACGCATACATGCCGTGGCCGACCTCGCCGCAGGCCAGACCGCACGCGTCACGCTCTGCACCACAGCAGGTGCGGTAGTGGCCGACATGACCACCACCGCAGCCGACACAGTGGTGGGCGACAGCCAGCCCGAGGGCGTGTACGTGGTGAGCATCGTGACCTCCGACGGACGCAAGGCACAGCTCAAGGTGGCCAAGCGGTAACCGCACGGAGCGGTGACGCTTGCCGCCATATATTGCAAAACGGGCCGAATCGCAATACGATTCGGCCCGTTTCATACGATGAAACGGCCCATTTCGCAGTGCGAAATGGGCCGTTTTGCATTACGCTGGCTGTCAGGTGGTTAGCCTGTGCGGTGAGGACCTGCTGCCATGGTGGCCATGGATAGGTGTGCATGGCTGCTTATCCGCGCGTGCGGCATGCCGTCCTTGTCAGCGCGTGTCACGGCTGATGTCACCTCATGGCCTTTGTGGCCTTGCCGTCCTTCTTCACTATGACGATGCCGTGGCTGCCCGTGGCTGTCCTGCGCACGGCCATGAAGTGCTTCTTGGCTGCGTCTTTGGCCATGCCGCGGGCTATGGAGAAGGCTGCTTTCTGACGGCGTGTGGTGGTCTGCGCGGTGGCAGAGGCGGTGCCCATCATGATGATGGATGCCATGATAAGAGTAGAATTTCTCATAAGCGTTGTGTTACAAAAATTGTCCTTTACTGTGTGTGTTGCCGGCGTATATTTACAATGACGCCGGGATGGGGCATGATGCGTGCCCCGTCCCGGCGTGTTGCCTGTCAGCGTGCTGCGTAGAACGTGGCGCCGCTCGTGGCCATGCGTACCTGGAAGAGTCCTGCCTCGTCCTGCGACACCTTTATGTCGCCGCCGCCGGGGAGGTATGCCTGTATGGTGCCGTCGCTGTTGAAGCGGAAGAGGTCTACCGACTTGCCGTCGCTCTGCTCCGACCATGTGCGTGTCTTCTTGTTGTATGTGAATGTTATCTCCTCACCTGTGGGCTTCTTTATCTTGTACCCGTCCTTGAGGGTAGTCACGGCATAGTAGCGTCCGTCCTGCCCCATGACCTCCTGTGTGGTGCCTATGCGCTGTGCCACGGGGTTGTGGCCCGACCAGAACTCTATGGTGTTGAGCACCAGCACGTCTACTACTCCGCACACGGCGTAGGCCGGTGATATGATGAGGAAGATGAGCTCGTTGAGGAATTTCTCGTTGGTGGCTCCCTTGTTCCATGACGCGAGCTTGTTGAAGAGTCCGAATGAGCCCACGCAAGAGCTTGTGAGCAGTGCCCCTGACAGCAGGATGGCTGCTACTTTAAGGTGTTTCATTTTCATAGTCGTGATGTTTTATAGTGTGACGAAAAGTCCGCCGTGCGGTGCTTCGCGGCACGCTGGACGGCAAATATGAGCGTAAAGGTAGTGAAATATGTTGATACTGAAAGCCGTGGCGGCCTGTTTTTAACAAATTTTTCAGCATGACGCGCTTTATCCTTCGTGTCTGTAAGCACGGCGCGAGGGGCGCACGTGTGGTGCTGATGGCCACGGCGTGCGCTTGTAGGGACTCACGGCAGCCGCGTGTGAGGGCCTTGGCGGCCGTCTCAGAGGCGGAATATGCCCTCTGGCCCCTCGTTCATGAGCAGGTCGAGGATGCTCAGGTTGGGCAGGAATCCGTGGCGTGCGGCGCGTACCTGGTAGTAGGGCTGCGGACTGAACGAGGGGTCGGGCAGGGGATGCTTGGGCCTTATGGCGTCGCGGAAGTCGTCGTAGCCGGGGTCGGTGCCGTCGGTGTACGACGTGGAGAGCGACATGTCGGGGCGCACGTCGAGCAGACGGCACACGGTGTCGGTGATGTCGAGGTCGAAGTCGAGGAGGTATTTCCACTTGCGCTCGAAGTAGGGGCGCAGGTCATCGGCGTAGAACTCGAAGAACGGAGTCTCGCCGTAAGCCGCCACGAGGGCGTTCCAGTGCAGGTGCCGCCAGTTGCCGTGGTCGCTTATCAGCACGTCGCGCATGGGAGTCTTGCCCCCGTCGGTGCGCTCCACGGGCACGGTGAGGGTCTGGGGGCCGTTGGCGGCGGCTATGACGCAGCGGTT
Source organism: Prevotella sp. (assembly GCA_022775985.1). Lineage (GTDB taxonomy): Bacteria > Bacteroidota > Bacteroidia > Bacteroidales > Bacteroidaceae > Prevotella. Next base: position 2,583 of record JALFIM010000021.1, on the reverse strand, counting down.
GCGGTAGGTCTGTTTCACGAAGTGGTCGCAGCACTCCACCACGCAGCGGCGGCGGTGCAGCTTCTGGTACCACTGCACGGGGCCGAAGTAGGTGGCCGACAGCAGCGCGGCGCGGCCGCCGGGGGAGGCTGTGGGCGGCACGCTGTGGCCGTCAGTGGGTGATATGTCGGTAGTGGTCATGGTGTGGAAATATATTGGGGGCGTGGCGGCGGCAGTCACGCCTGCCGTGTGGCAGGTGCCGCCAGCCGCCGCGCCCCCATGTCATGGAGTTGCGGTCGGGAGTCCGCCTTACTTTATGTTGTCTACGAACGTGAAGAGGCGGTGCCACCTTATGCCCGAGAATCCGGGATGGTCGGGGTCGTGCGACCACCAGATGAATATGGGCTTGCCCACGATGTGGTCCTCGGGCACGAAGCCCCAGTAGCGCGAGTCGGCCGAGTTGTGGCGGTTGTCGCCCATCATCCAGTAGTAGTCCATCTTGAAGGTGTAGCTCGTGGCGGGCTTGCCGTTGATGTATATGCGTCCGCCGCTCACCTTCAGGTCGTTGCCCTCGTACACCTTGATGGGCCGCTCGTATATGGCTATGTTGTCCATGGTGAGCCTTACGGTGGCTCCGCGCTTGGGAATCCATACGGGGCCGTAGTTGTCGCGCGTCCAGCCTGTGTTGCCGTTGAGGGGATATATGTTGCTGGTGGTGGCATCGGCGGATATCTGCGCCGACTGTACGAGGCCCTTCTGCGCCTTGAGCACCTTCAGCGCGTGGGCCGTGAGGGGCATGCAGCCGCTCTCGTTGAGCATGGCTATGTCCTCGTTGGATATGCCGAGCTCACGCGTCAGGTCGTCGGGTATGCTGCTCATGAGCTTCAGGTCGTACACGTACTGCACGTTGTCGGGCTCCTTGTTGGGCTTGCCGTCGAGGTACACTATGCGGTTCTTTATCTGAAGCGTCTGGCCGGGAAGGCCCACGCAGCGCTTCACGTAGTTCTCGCGGCGGTCTACGGGGCGCGAGTCTATCTCGCCGAATCCCTGTCCGTCGGGGTCGGCGGCGATGTAGCGGCGGCCTATGGCGTACGCCTTGTCGAAGTAGTCGCGCTGCTGCTGGCGCGTCATGGCGTTGAGGTCGGGCGTGGTGCCGAGCTCTCGGTCGAGGAGCTGCTCGCCGAAGGAGTATGCCATGCCGTAGTAGTCCTGCGCCTGCCAGCGCGGCTCGGAGCAGATGGTGTCGCCGGCAGGGTAGTTGAACACCACGATGTCGTTGACCTTGATGGGCCCGAGGCCCTTGGCACGCTCGTACTTGAACTGCGGCCACTCTATGTAAGACTTCAGCCCTATCACCGGGAGCGTGTGCTGGGTGAGGGGCATGGTGAGGGGGGTCATGGGCTTGCGCGGGCCGTAGCTCACCTTCGACACGAAGAGGTAGTCGCCCGTGAGCAGCGACTTCTCAAGCGACGACGATGGTATGACGTAGTTCTGGAAGAAGAATATGTTGATGAAGTACACGGCGACGAGCGCGAACACCAGCGCGTCTACCCACGACATCACGCCGCGCACGAACGACTCGCGGTCGCGCCACCACTGCCAGCGTATCTTCTTGGTGATGTACACGTCGTATATGAAGGGCACGACGATGAGGCCGAGCAGGCTCTTCACCCATATCAGGAACGCTCCGTAGAGCACGAGCACTACTATGAGCTTGGCCCACTGCTTGCGGGGGTCGAGTCTTTGTTTCTCTTTGTCTATCATTGTATGTGGTTTGTTGGGTTGTCGTATGTTGCTGCGTGGCGCGGCGTCAGAACTTGAACATGTCGCCTATGGTGAGCAGTCCGCTGTGCTCCTTGGTGTACTCGGCGGCGAGTACCGCGCCCAAGGCGAAGCCCTTGCGTGAGTGCGCGTCGTGGGTGATGGTTATGCTGTCGGCCTCGGAGTCGTATATCACGGAGTGTATGCCTGGCACCTCGTCGCGGCGTATGCTCTCTATGGCCAGCTCGTCGGGGCGCACGTCGTTGGTGCCGCTTACCGTGCCGTCGGCGAGGTGCTGCTCGCCCTTCACCCACGATGACTTGCGGTCTATGGCGGCCACTATGTCCTCGGCCAGCGTTATGGCCGTGCCCGACGGCGCGTCGAGCTTATGCACGTGGTGGGTCTCCTCCATGTGCACGTCGTACTGTGCAAATCCGTTCATTATCTTGGCCAAGTAGCGGTTGACGGCGGAGAATATGGCCACGCCGATGGAGAAGTTTGATGCCCAGAACAGGGTCTTGCCCTCCTCCGAGCACATGCGGCGCACGTCGTCGCCGTGCTCCTTCATCCATCCCGTGGAGCCGCTCACCACCTTCACGCCGGCCTTGAAGGCACGCAGGTAGTTGGCGTATGCCGCTGTGGGCGAGGTGAACTCTATGGCCACGTCGGCCGAGGCGAACTCTGGGGAGTCGAAGTCTTGCTGGTTGTCGATGTCGATGATGCTCACGATTTTGTGGCCACGCTCCAGGGCGATGCTCTCTATCATGTGCCCCATCTTGCCGTAGCCTATCAATGCGATGTTCATGTCTGTTGTATGAAAAAGTTTCTTATAATTGCCGTAAA
>JALFIM010000125.1 GCA_022775985.1 Prevotella sp. | reverse complement strand
TGATGGCAGTGGCGCATTGGCTGCTATAACATCAGCAAAAATGAATAACGAATTATCAACTTGGCTAAGGGATAGCAGAATCAGCATTAAGCTTGCAGCTTAAAATTCTGTCATATCCACCCGTACAGGTCGAAATATTTTGAATATCCACTTATAAATAATGCCCATAGAGGCCGCTTCACGAACCTCTACGGGCATTTGTATTTCCCAATGCTTGGCGACGGCCACTGGCCTCGGGCATGACTTCATGCAGCCTCAGCCGTGCGTGTGGCCTACATCTTGCCTTCGGCCTTCAGACGTTCCATGAACTTGATGAGTCCCCAGCGCACGGAGCGCAGACCGAACTGCTCGGTGTGTATGTCGGAGGGCTTCACCCACATGCACTCGGCGGCATCATCGGCAGCGGTGAGCTGCGACGTGTCCTCCACCTTGCACACGAAGAACATGTCGAGCGTGGGTATGTCCACACCGCTGTAACGGTACACGTTGGGCATGCTGAATATATACTCGGCCGAGGTGACGGTGAGTCCCGTCTCCTCCATCACCTCGCGGCATACGCCCTCCTCGGCCGTCTCGCCTGGGTCGGCGAAGCCTCCAGGCAGGTCGAGGGTACCCTTGGCGGGCTCGCGCTTGCGGCGCTCCACGAGCAGCTCGCCACGCTCGTTCATTATGAGGGCCACGTTGGCGGAGCTCGGGTTCATGAACAACTCGAAACCGCAGTTCTCGCACTTGCGGCTCTTCTCGCTGCTTACAGCGAAGTGATGGCTGCCGCAGAGCGGACAGTACTCATACTTTGTCAGTGGATGCATTGTATATAGATGTTGTGTATTGTTGTCACCAGTTGTCGGTGCGGAAGGGTATGAGCGGCAGGCCGCCCTGGTTGCACACGTTGCCGAGCAGGAAGTTGCGCCAGCAGTAGCGCACTGCCACCGGCTCCTTCACGTCGGGGCTGCTCACCACTATCTTCTGTCCCCACTGGAACTGCGCGTCGGCCTTGTGGAACACCCTGTCGGCGCCGGCCACCTCGAAGCCCTTGAGGCCCGTCATGGGGTATAGTCCGCTCTCGGTGTCGTTGAAGGTGAGCTCAGCGCGGCCGTCCTTCACGGTCATCTCTTTGAATGACGGGTTCTTGTATATGAATCCCTTCAGGCCGTATGTCTGCGAGAGGGCGTACATGGCGAGCCGCTCGCCCACCTTGCGCTTCTGCCGTGGGTGTATCTGCCCGGCCTCATCGGGGTATGCTCCGTCGTTGTTGCTCACCATGCCGCTGTTGGGTATGAGCTTCGATGCCCTGAACTGCTGGTCGCGGAGCACGGCGGCATCGGTGCCGTTGACGTTGCCGTAGTCGTAGGGTGCTATCTCCACGAAGTAGAAGGGAAGCTCACCCTGCCCGAACTCGTCGCGCCACTGCTTGGCGAGCATGGCCAGACGCTCGGCGTAGTGCAGCGGGGCGCGGCCCACGTTGGAGCAGCCCTGATAGTATATGATGCCATGCACGGTGTAGTTGAGTATGGGGTGGAACGTGCCGTTGCCCCACACCAGCTGGCGTGCCATGAAGTGTTTCTTGTATATAGATGCCGAGTCGAGCTCCTCACCCTCGCACTTGCGCAGGTTGGCCTCGTTGAGCCATCCCTCCACGGCGGTGCCTCCCTGGTTGGCCTCGATGAGTCCTATGGGCTGGTTGAGCACCTTGTGGAGCATGCGTCCGAAGAAGTAGCCCGTAGCTGATGCTCCTCCCACGTGTGCGGGGTCGCACGGCCGCCACTCCACGTTGCAGTCGTCGAGTGGCTTCATGCTCTGCGTGCTGGCCACCTTGGCGTAGCGCACGCTGCCTGTATTCACGGCCTCGGCCACCACCTGGTTGTAGTTCTCCACGGGGCAGTCGCCGAATCCGCGCACGGGCATCTCCATGTTGCTCTGTCCGCCGCACACCCACACCTGTCCTGCGAGCACGTTGCTGATGGTGGTGCGCTCACCGTCGTCGAATGTTATGGACAGCGGCTTATAGCTGGCCTGGGGGGTCTGCACCTTCACAAGCCACTTGCCGTCGGCAGCGGCACGCGCCGTGTAGCGGGCCTTAGACCACGACACCGACACGGTGACGGTCTTGCCGGGGGTGTCCCATCCCCATAAGTTCACTTTACTGTCAGCCTGTACCACCATGTTGTCGCCTATGAGGTGGTGCAGACGCACTTTAGCCTGCATGCCAGTGCATGTCGCCGACAGCATGGCAATGATTAAAAATAGTTTATTCATGGATGCTTTACATTAAAAACTTGTGCAATATTACAAAAAATAATTATCTTTGCACGTAAAAGGGTCAGTTTCGGACTTTATTATTAACATTAATTTATAATTCTCCTGAACGTATATTATGAAAGCAAGCAGAATCGTGCTCACGCTCGCACTCGTACTCATCTCTATGGCGGCAGCGGCACAGAAGTCTTTTGACATGAAACTATGGAACGGCGCAATGCCCGACGACAACGGCGACGACAAGGACACGCCCATGCTCAAGGTGTTTCTCCCGGCCGCCGACAAGGCCACAGGACGCGCCGTGGTGATATGCCCCGGCGGTGGCTACGAGCACCTGTGCATGGACTATGAGGGCACGGAGTGGGCACCGTTCTTCAACGACATGGGCATAGCAGCCATAGTGCTGAAGTACCGCATGCCCCACGGCGTGACATCGGTGCCGGCGTCTGACGCCGAGCAGGCCATGCGTACTGTACGCGCCAACGCCAAGGCATGGCACGTGAACGTGGCCGACGTGGGCATCATGGGATTCTCCGCCGGCGGACATCTCGCCTCCACCGTGGCCACACACGCCAAGGGCGACGCCAAGCCCGACTTCCAGATACTCTTCTACCCCGTCATAACGATGGCCCCTGCATACACGCACATGGGCTCGCACGACAACCTGCTGGGCAAGAACCCGAAGAAGAAGGCCGAGCAGCTGTACAGCAACGACATGCAGGTGACGCGCTCCACGCCACGCGCCTGCATACTGCTCGCCGACGACGACAACATAGTGCTGCCAATCAACGGCGTGAACTACTACACGGAGCTGTACCGTCATGACGTGCCGGCATCCATATACGTCTACCCGAGCGGCGGACACGGATTCGGCATGCGCAGCTCATACAAGTACCACGTGGAGATGCTCCTCGACCTGAGGGCATGGCTCCGCAGCTTCTGACAAGGCCACAAGGCCATGGGTAGGTGCCATGCCGCCACACCGGCGGCATGGCATCGGCGTATCATGGGGCTACTGACTGCATGACGGCCGGCACGACACACATTATTATAATTATATGAAAGATACTGAAGGAATGCTCATAGAGCTCGACAAAATTATAGACCCGCGCGGCAACCTCACCGTGGCGCAGGGACACGACAAGGTGCCGTTCGACATAAGGCGTGCCTACTGGGTGTACGACGTGCCGGGCGGCGAGAGCCGTGGCGGCCATGCGCACAAGCAGTGCAGGGAGTTCATAGTGGCCGTGAGCGGCTCGTTCTCCGTGACACTCGACAACGGGCACGAGCGGCGCACGTACCTCCTCAACCGCCCATGGCAGGGTCTGCTCGTGGGCACAGGCGTGTGGCGCACGCTCGACGACTTCTCGTCGGGGGCGGTGTGCGTGGTTCTCGCCTCCGACGACTACGACGAGGCCGACTACATACGCTCCTACGATGACTTCATAAGCTACACCGGCGACAAGCGTTGATTGCTGCTGCCGATGACACACACATCACATATCACGATGATTAAATTCTTAGACCTCAAGGCTATCAACGACTTGCACCGCGAACAGGTGGCGGATGCCGTGGCCAGGGTGGCCGCGTGCGGATGGTATCTGCGCGGTGAGCAGACGCGCCTGTTCGAGGAGGAGTACGCGCGGTATATCGGCACGCGGTGCTGCGTGGGCTGCGGCAACGGCCTCGACGCGCTTACGCTCATCATGCGGGCGTACATGGAGCTGGGCGTAATGGAGCCCGGCGACGAGGTGATAGTGCCGGCCAACACCTACATAGCGTCTATGCTGGCCGTCACGCGGTGCCGTCTGAGACCCGTGCTCGTGGAGCCCGACCCCGACACCTTGCAGATAGACCCCACGCTCATAGAACAGGCCGTAACGCCACGCACGCGGGCCGTGATGATAGTACACCTCTACGGCAAGTGCGCCTACACCCATACCGTGGGCGAGGTGTGCCGCCGCCACGGGCTGAAGCTCATAGAGGACAACGCACAGGCGCACGGATGCAGCTACCACCAGCCTCATGACGAGGCGGCAGTGAGCGGCGACTGTCGCGACGGAATGCGCACGGGGGCTCTCGGCGATGCCGCCGCGCACAGCTTCTACCCCACCAAGAACCTCGGCGCACTGGGCGACGCGGGGGCCGTGACCACATCCGACGAGGCGTTGGCCGACATGGTGCGTGCGCTCGCCAACTACGGGTCGGCACGCAAGTACGTGTTCGACCACATCGGGATGAACAGCCGCATAGACGAGATACAGGCCGCCGTGCTGCGCGTGAAGATGGGATATGTGGACGAGGAGAACGGCATACGCCGCCGCAACGCACTCATATACTTCGACACCATACGTTC
>JALFIM010000113.1 GCA_022775985.1 Prevotella sp. | reverse complement strand
CGTTTTTGAAGAAAATTTTTGGTAGGTAAAAGTTTTTCGCTTAACTTTGCACCGAATAATAATTGATTATATACTAAGAGACTTTTTTGATGAAAGGATTAAAAATAGTCCTTGGCGCACTGTGCTGCACGGCTTTGTGCTCATGCTTCAAGGACGAACCCCTCAACTCAGAATGTGATGTAGAGCAGGCTTACATACACGCAGACAATCCCACGGCATTGTTCTTCAACGTAAACGATACGCTGGTGAACGTGCTCACCACTGAGCGCAACATCAAGTTCAAGGTGCTCCCAGGGGCAGACCTCACCGCCCTCACTCCGCACTTCCGCGTGACGGAAGGGGCCACCGTGCGTGCCGCCGACGGCTCGGCGGTAGACGCTCCGCGCGACTTCAGCGGCGGCAAGAGTGTGGCCTACACCGTGACATCGCAGGACGGGCAGTGGTCTAAGACCTACACCGTGAGCATGACGGTGCGTGAGGACCTGTCGGTGTTTGACTTTGAGAACTTCTCCCTGAGCAGTGAGTACGCGTACAGGCCCTTCTACGAGTGGAAGGAGCGCAACGCCGCCGGCGAGCTGTCGGAGTTCTGGGCCACGGGCAACGCTGGGTTCGACATCAGCATGGGCGAGGAGAACGAGGAGAACCACGTGGGTGCCGACCAGTTCCCCACCGTGCCCATAGCCGACGGCTACGAGGGCCACGGCGTGAAACTCACCACCTGCGACACCGGCCCGTTCGGGACGCTCGTCAACATGCGCATAGCCGCCGGCAACCTGTTCTCGGGACGCTTCAACGTAGATGAGGCTCTGGGCGAGACTATGAAAACCACCATGTTCGGACAGCCCATGTCGCGCAAGCCCGTCAAGTTCATAGGCTACTACAAGTACAAGCCCGGCAAGGACTTCCAGAACCGCATGGGCGAGATACAGCAGGGTGTGGTAGACAAGGGCGACATATACTGCGTGGTGTACCGCAACGTAGACAGCAACGGCCAGAGCGTGGTGCTCGACGGCAACAACATACGCTCGAGCAGCCTCATCGTGGGCACCGCCATCATAGACGAGGTGAAGGTCACCGACGAGTGGACGCGCTTCGAGATACCCTTCACCTACACCAAGGACATAGACCCGGCCATACTCGCCGCCCATGGCTACAACCTCGCCATAGTGTTCACGTCGAGCTACCGCGGAGCCAGCTTCGAGGGAGCCGTGGGCAGCACGCTGTGGATAGACAGCGTGAAGCTCATCTGGGACGATGATGATGACGACGACAATCAGTAATGCAGAACAACAACGACATGCGAAATATCACTAAACACATCGCGGCAGCCGTGCTGCTCGCCGCTGCAGCCCTGCCGGCACGCGCCGGCGGCATATTCGACAACCTCACCTACTACGCACGCGCCGGCTACGCCATCGGAGGCACGGCCCCCGTGGGCATGCCCGCCGAGATACGGAGCCTTGAGAAGTACTCCGTGAAGCCCAACGTGACGCTCGCCCTCGACGCGTACAAGCCGCTGGGTGGCTGCTGGGGACTGATGGCGGGATTCCACTACGAGAACAAGAACATGAAGACCGACGCCGTGGTGAAGAACTACCACATGGAGATGCGGCAGGGCGGCCGCGTGCTCTCGGGCGTGTTCACCGGCAACGTGGTGACGGAGGTGAGCGAGTGGATGGTGACACTGCCCCTCGACGTGACCTGCGACCTCGGGCGTGTGCGCCTCAAGGGCGGCCCATACCTCAGCTACGTGCTTTCCAACGACTTCTCGGGATATGCCTACAACGGCCACCTGCGCGTCGGCGACCCCACGGGCACGAGGGTGAACATAGGCTCCGACGAGAGCTCGCGCGGCTCCTACGACTTCTCCGATGACCTGCGACACCTGCAGTTCGGAGTGAACGTGGGCGCCGACTGGTACTTCTCCCGCCGCTGGGGCGCATACGCCGACCTGGCATGGGGGCTCACGGGCATCTTCAAGCGCGACTTCAAGACCATAGAACAGACGCTCTATCCCATCTACGGCACGGTGGGAGTGACCTACCGCCTGAAGTGACATGCGCCGTGCGGCGGCCCATACACCGATTCTATTTTAACCATTATATTAAAGAAAGGAAAATCATGAGAAGAATCTTTACATCTTTCGTCCTCGCCACGGCATGCCTCGCAGCCTCGGCAAAGGACTATACCGGCACCCTCTCGGTGACGATTAACAACGGAGAACCGGCCACACAGACTACTACCATCAGCGTAAATGAGGCCGACGGCAAGTACAGCATGAGCCTCAAGAACTTCAGACTCAATGTCGGTGGTATCAATATGAAGATAGGCGATATAGACATAGACAACGTGGCTGGAGTGTCAAACGGCCAGAACATAATGCTCAAGACCAGCCAGACTATCACCATCAAGAAAGGTTCTGAGGGCGGTTTTGGCTGGATGGGCCCAACTCTTGGCAAAGTGCCCGTGAACATGACGGGTGAGGTTCGTGACGACAACTTCTACACTACCATAAGCATATACATGGCAACATTGAAGCAGAACATCCTCGTGACGTTCGGCGATGCCTGCTACCAGGTGCCCAACGGCAGCTTCGACTCGTTCCACACGGCTACGCTCATAGCCCCGGCAAACACCGACGACCCCAATGAGGAGCGCGATAAGGCCACGAGCGACGAGCCCGACAACTGGCACTCGTTCATGAGCGCAAGCGGACCTGACATGCTGAAGTGGCTTGCCGGCTACAACCCCGTGACGTTCAAGAGCACCGATGTGCGCGAGGGAGCCAAGGGCACGAGCGTGTTGCTCCGCTCACTTGACATGGGCTTAGCCGTGGCCAACGGCACTATCACCACCGGCCGCATGAACACCGGCTCATGGGACGCTACCGATGCGAGCAGCAACTACGCCTGGTCAGACATCACCACCACCGACAAGGACGACCATGGCGACCCGTTCTACACCAAGCTCTACGGCCGCCCCGATGCCATGAAGGTGTGGGTGAAGTTCGCACAGGACGTGCCTGATGCCGAGCATCCCTATGCCACGGCCACAGCCATCATCACCGATGGCACGCTCTTCCAGGAGCCTGCCGCCGAGGGAGTGACATACGCCAACGTGCTCGGTGAGGCCCGCAACGCCAAGATTGCCAATACCGAGGGCAAGTGGACCGAGCTGACCATACCGTTCAGCTACGATGCCTTCACGGCCAACAACGTGAAGGGCAAGAACGTGCTCGTGACATTCGCCACCAACGCCGATGCCGGCAAGGGCTCCAAGGGCGAGGACAAGCACGACTACCTCTATGTGGATGACATGTCGTTCGTCTACAACGCCGGCCTGAAGTCGGTGGCCCTGGGCAACGACCTCATGGTGAAGGACGTGCAGAGCGATGTGAAGGAGTACAACGTAACCCTGCCGTTCGACTTCAATGAGGCCGACTTCAAGCCCGTGAGCGATGGCGCTGGCGCATACGTGCAGACCGCTTTCGAGAAGAGCGGCGACGCCACCAAGGCCACCATCAGCGTGACGAGCAACGACCTCCTCACCACCAACACATACGTGGTGAACATCAAGAAGGGTGACCAGAGCGGTGTCGTGACAGGCATCAGCGGCGTGGCAGCTCCCGCTGCCGCAGCAGCCGGCATCTACACCATAGATGGCGTGCGCGTGTCTACAATGGCACAGCCTGGCCTCTATATCATAAAGAGTGCCGACGGTACCACCAAGAAGGTGCTGAAGAAGTAAGCGCGTCTGACAGCCACGTCAGGGCTGGCACACCGCGATGATAATGGCAGCGTATAGCGGTGCATCCGCAATACGCTGATATACAATAGAATGTAATATGGGCCGTTTCGCAGCGCGAAACGGCCCATATCGTATGATGAAACGGCCCATATCGCAGCGCGATATGGGCCGTTTTGCATCGGGGTGTGGCGGTGGTGGCAATATCCTATGACAGCGGCGGCCACGCCTTGTGGCGGCGGTGCCGGTATTTTGTGGCGCGGCTACCGTTTCACATGGAACATTGCAGCGTGTCAAACGTGGGCTCGGGCTACCCGTACGGGGCGCAGTGCCCACGTTCGGGCATATCTCCTCGTGTGCCGTCACTTAAACAGCTTCTGGGCTATCATGCTGAGGTATATGCGCCAGTTGCGCCAGATGTGTCCGCCCGTGTTCTTGTAGTACTCGTGCGGCATGCCTATCTTGTTGAGGTAGGCGTTGAGGGTCTCGTTGTCCTTTATGAGGAAGTCGGTCTCGCCTATGCCCATCCAGTAGAGGCGTGGCTGGCTCTTCTGGAGGCGTGCTATGCGCTGCTGCAGGGCGGTCTCGGTGCTGAGTGCGCGGGCGAAGTCTTTCTTGTCCGTCACCACGGAGCTGAAGCCTGGGGCCGCGGAGAACAGGCCGTAGTAGTCGAACGTGTCGGGGTAGAGCAGTGACAGGGCGAAGGTGTGTCCGCCACCCATCGACAGGCCGCACACGGCACGCCCCTCGCGCCGCGCTATGGTGCGGTAGTGAGAGTCTACGTAGCGCACTATGTCCATGAAGCTCTCCTCCATAGACATCACCGCCTGACGCTTTATGGTCCAGTGGCCGGGAGTGTACAGCCCTGCCGACCACTCGCCCGGCGCGGCCTCGCAGTTGGGGTTGCCGTTGGGCATGACCACTATCATGGGCTCGGCCTTGCCCTCGGCTATGAGGTTGTCGATGATCTGCACGGCCCGTCCGAGCTCGCTCCACGCGTTCTCGTCGCCGCCCATGCCGTGGAGGAGGTAGAGCACGGGCATCTTCTTCTTGCCGTCGTAGGCCGCAGGGGTGTAGACGGTCATGCGGCGGTGCATCTTCAGTTGCGGACTGTCGTACCACACCTTGGCCACATTGCCGTGCGGCGTGTCGTTGAAGCTGTACAGCGAGCCCTTGTCGCCTTTGGCACCGCTCACTATGAAGATGTTGGAGAGCGTCTGCGTGTCGCGGTTGACGTAGGCGTTGGAGGGGTCGGTGGTGCGCACTCCGTCTACCGTGAACGAGTACATGTACATCTCCGGCGGCAGCGCGGGGGTGGTGACGCTCCACATGCCGCGCTCATCGCGCTTCATGTCGAGCCGCTCCCAGTCGGTGGGCTTGAAGTCGCCCGTCACCGACACGCTCTTGGCGTCGGGGGCGAACAGGCGGAATGTCACGGTGTGGTCGGCGTTCACCTGCGGAGAGGTGGCGTTCTGCTTGTCGAAGATAGCCTGCTGTGCAGACATGCCGAGGCTCATCAGGAGAGCCGTTGCGGCGAGTAAGGTCTTTCTCATAAATATTTGTTTAGATTAATCCGTGTTAAATGATGCTTCTTGTATTTATTGTCAAGAATTAGATAATTAGAGAATTTTTCCTCCTCATTGAATTTATCAAGAATTAGAGAACTTTCTCTAATTCTTGATTCTATATCGTGGAGATAGTATTCGTAAGAAGAAAAATTATCTAATTGGCTTTCGCCGAACGTTGTTTCTCTAATTCTTGACATAAGATTATTGTGTACAGGTCATTTGAGGAGTGTCAGATACTGCCGTGCCGAGCCGCTGGCGGCAGTCCTCGAGTATGGCCGTGAGCTCGTCCACGGTGGAGGCGCGGAGCATGGCTATGCGCGTCTGGCGGAAGTCGGGTATGCCCTTGAATATGGGTGTGGCGGCGAGGTGGCGGCGTGTGTGCAGTATGCCGCGGTACTCGTCTATGCGCTCCACGTTGATGCGGAGCTGCTCCTCGAGTATGTCGAGCTTCTGGTCGAAGGTGAGCGGTGCGGCAGAGGCGTCGCCGTCGATGTAGTCGCGCATCTCCTTGAATATCCATGGCCGTCCGAAGGTGGCGCGTCCCACCATCACGGCATCCACGCCGTAGCGCTCGAACGCCTCGCGTGCCTCCTCGGGCGAGGTGATGTCACCGTTGCCTATTATGGGGATGTGTATGCGCGGGTTGCGCTTCACCTCGCCTATGAGCGTCCAGTCGGCCTGTCCTGTGTACATCTGCGCCCGCGTGCGGCCGTGTATGGTGAGGGCCTGTATGCCGCAGTCCTGCAACTGCTCAGCCAGAGTGGTTATCACGAGGTTGTCGCTGTTCCAGCCGAGGCGCGTCTTCACCGTGACGGGAGTATGCACGGCACGCACCACCTGGCGCGTGATGTCGAGCAGCAGCGGTATGTTTTGCAGCATGCCCGCGCCCGCGCCCTTGCCCGCCACCTTCTTCACGGGGCAGCCGAAGTTGAGGTCTATGACATCGGGGCGTGCCTGCTCCACGATGCGTGCCGCCTCCACCATGGCGTCTACGTCGCGTCCGTATATCTGTATTCCCACAGGACGCTCCTCATCGCTGATGGTGAGCTTGCTGACAGTGGACTTTATGGAGCGCACGAGAGCCTCCGCGCTGACAAACTCCGTGTACACCATAGAGGCCCCGAACCGCTTGCACAGCAGCCGGAAGCCTATGTCGGTGACGTCCTCCATGGGTGCGAGGAATATGGGGCGTGAGCCGAATTCTATATTTCCTATTTTCATATTATGATGTTTTGCAGTGTGTAAAGTGATAATGTAGGGCGTGCGGCGCGTGCCGTCAGCCCACCAAGTGTACGGTGCTTCCGGCCAGGGTGCGCACCACGCCCTTCATCTCCATGGCGAAGAGCAGTGCCGTGAGCTGTCCTGCCGCTATGCCCGTGTGTGCCGACAGGGCGTTGGCACGCATGTCGCCGTGCTGCCGCAGTGCCTCCGCCACGCGCTGCTCGTCGGGCGAGAGAGTGGGGAAGAGGTCGCGCTCTATGCCCTCCTGCCGCGCCTTGCGGAGCTGGCTGTCGACGTGCCAGCCCATTGCTGCCGCCATGTCGTCGGCTGATGTGATGAGGCGTGCCGCCCCGTCGCGTATGAGATTGTTGCACCCCGTGCTGTACTCCGCTCCCACAGGGCCGGGGAAGGCGAACACGTGGCGGCCATAGTCGCGTGCCAGAGCCGTGGTGATGAGTCCGCCGCCGTGGGCGGCACTCTCCACTATGACCGTGGCATCGCACATGCCCGCCACTATGCGGTTGCGCCTCACGAAGTTCACCTTGTCGGCGTTGGTGTGCGAGCAGTACTCCGTGACCAGTGCGCCGTGCTCCACCATGCGCACGGCCGTGGGGCGGTGGCGCGGCGGATATATGCAGTCGAGTCCGTGGGCGAGCACCGCTACGGTGCGCATGCCGTTGTCGAGGGCCTCGTTGTGGGCGCAGATGTCCACGCCGTATGCCAGTCCGCTCACCACCACCGTGTCTGGGGATATCTGCCTCAGACGCTGCACGAAGCGGTGTATGAGGTCGCGGCCGTAGGGCGTGCAGCGCCGTGTGCCCACCACCGCCACCATGCGCAGACTGTTGAGGTCGGCCTGTCCCTTGCGGAAGAGCACCAGCGGAGGGTCGGGGCACTGCCTGAGCCGCTCGGGGTAGCGTGCGTCGCAGATGTCTATCACATCTATGCCGCCGCGTGCCGCGAACTCCGCCTCGCGGCATGCCGTCTCCATGAGTCCTGCGGCAGTGGCGGGCAGGGCGGCGAGACGGTCGGAGGCATCGGGCATGATGTCGCGCACGGCACTGCCGAGAGCCATGACGGCACTCGCCGACCCAGCCTTGCGGTACAGCGCGGCGGCCCCCGGTATGCCGTAACAGCAAGTCCTCGACAGGGCTATGGCGCAGGTCATGTCGTGCTGTGTCATCGCGTGCAGGGAGTGTCGGTGTAGGGGCTGAAGGCGCGGTCGTAGTCGTCGCTGTGGCCCAGCCGGCCGTTGATGAGCACCACCAAGTCGGCCTGGCAGCGGAAGCACAGTGCCTCGTCGGACTTGCGGTATATGTCGTGGTCGAACACATAGCGCAGGCCCTCCTTCCTGAGGGTGAGGCATGATATGAAGTGGTCGTCGCAGCGCAGCGGAGTCTTGTACTGGAGCGTCATGCGTGCCACCACCGCGTCTACGCCCTTGTCGTGCAGTTCGGCGAAGCTCACGCCTAAGGAGCGCAGGAAGAGGTGCCGCGTGTGCTCGGTGTAGTGCAGGTAGTTGGCGTTGTTGACGATGCCCTGGATGTCGCACTCATAGTCGCGCACCTCCATCTCGGTCTCGAAAATGTACTTGTCGTGGTTCATAATATATAATGTGATGAGGAGTCCGGCGCGGCACTGCGGCACGTTGGCCAGACGGTTTGCGGTTGCAAAGTTATAGAAATAAAGCCTTACGGCAAAGCGTATGCGCTCATAAGTCGCCGCCGCCGTGCCGCCGTGGGCTGCGCAGGTACTCGTACCCGAAGCGGCAACGCAGACAGTCGCGCCGCTCGCAGTAGCACCTGCTGAGTTGTATGAGGGCCTGTGAGTCGGCGGCACTCGACACCTCCACGCCGCACTGCCGCCACATGCGCACTATGCTGTTGTTCTCGGCCCGGAGCTGTTCGAGGAACCTGAAGGCGCGGTCGCACAGCTTCTCCGACGACAGGTGGCGGCCGTAGGCGTAGAGCACGGGCACCACGGTGTTGATGAGCAGCAGGTCGAGCGATGAGGCCGAGAGCTGCCGCCGGCTCTCAGCGGTGGCGGCCCCAAAGGTGTAGTGGCTGTGCCAGTAGGCCGTGGTGTCGGTAGTCAGACAGTGGCGGGCCTCATCGGGAGTCTCGCAGTCGGCTATGCGGCTCAGCGAGCAGTGGCGCGAGCAGTACAGGGTGGCGAGCTGCGACAGGCGTATGTACGGGAAGTTCTGCGGCCTCAGGCGCATAAACCGCCACAGTCCTGCGTCTATGGGGCGCAGATGAAACTTGTGTGCCAGGTAGGAGTACTCCGCCGACAGCCTCTGGAAGTAGTCGTCAGCGGCCGTGGCGTGCTGCCGTCCGTGGCTTACGGTGCTGGAATCGAGCAGCCCGGCCTGTCCCATGAACAGCGCTTCTATCTGGAACACGTCGTCGCGGTGGTGGGCGGCGGCCTCTAATGACACGTTCTGCGCCCATGCCTCGAAGGCATCGCCGTTGACACCGAACCCGAAGTTGCGTGCCAGCGTCACGAAGAAAGCCCTCTCCCATGACCCTCCGGCCTGTGCCGCTCGCCGCTCTATGGCCTCGGTCTTATGCTGCAGCCGCTCGGTCTGGAGCGTGCTCATCCACGAGTGCAGCCGCAGCGCGGGCAGGTGCGCCACCACCTCGTGGCATGGCGGCAGACTGTCGGCGGCCAGCAGGTCGGCATAGTTGGCCCGCACCGCCTCGGGTATGCGCAGAATGAGCTGCGGCGGCTGCTTGCCGTCGGCCGTCATGGCCTGTGCGTCGGCCTCGCTCACTACGTGGAGTATCACGTTGTCGTAGGCATGGTCGGCCTCGTGGCGGTGCATGAACCACTCCGACGCACGCAGATGCAGCTCCACGTTGCCCACCCACAGCGTGGTGCCGATGCGTACCTTGGCGTTGAAGAAGTCGGGCCCGGCATTGCTGTTGTGCAGTCCGGGGTCTATCACCTCCACGGGCTGGCCCTGTGTGGTGGCGAGTTGTGCCAGGGGGAAGAGGCGGTGCTTCCATACGTAGTGCAGGAGTTGTTCCATATCGGTCGGAGGTTTAGGGTGGGGTGTGGATGAGTCAGCGTATAGTCATGGTGGAGAGTGCGCTGCCGTGTAATATCTCTCGGGCGGCGCGGAGCAGGTCATCGGGCGTGAGCGCGTCGATGAGGGCGAACATGCGGGCGGTGTCCTTCAGCGTGCCGTAGTGCAGGAACGCCTTGGCGAAGTCTATGGCGAAGCCCTCGCGGTTGTCACAGGCCACCGCTATCTGCCCCTTTATCTGCTTCTTCGCCGCGCGGAGCTGCGTGTCAGAGAGCGGACGTAGCATGGCCTTGTCGAGCTCACGGCGCACGAGCCGCATGCAGCGCGGCGTGTCCTTGGCGTCGCATCCGAAGTATATGCACCATATCCCG
>JALFIM010000059.1 GCA_022775985.1 Prevotella sp. | reverse complement strand
ACGCCCACGTATATAATAAAGCTCCTGCAGAAGTACAACGTCTCCCTGCGCGACCTCACAGGACAGGACGCAGGGGTGAGCGACTTCGACGTGTCGCCAGAGAACATGACATCCGCCCTGCCGCTGCTATACCAGAGCGGCTACCTCACCATCAAGCACTACGACCCAATGATTGGCCTCTACACACTCGCCTATCCCAACGAGGAGGTGCGCACGGGCATGATACGCTCCTTGGCCGCCAACTACCTCATACCGGCGTCGGGCACCAACAGCAGCTTTGTCATCAAGTTCGTGAAGGCCGCCATCGCCGGCGACATGGAGGAGGCGCTCACGCAGATGCGTGCCTACCTTGCAGGAGTGTCCTACCGCCTGGCCAACAAGACCGAGCGCGACGTGCAGACCATCTTCTACCTCGTGTTCTCGCTCATCGGGGCATACATCAAGGTGGAGGAGGAGAGCTCCCATGGGCGTGCCGACGTGGTGATCACGCTCCCGTCGGTGGTCTACGTCATGGAGCTGAAGCTCGACGGCTCTGCCGATGCCGCACTCAAGCAGATAGACGAGAAGGGCTACCTCATACCATACTCGGCCGACGGCCGACGGCTCGTGAAGATAGGGGTTAACTACAGCAGCGAGGAGCGCACCATCACGGAGTGGAAGATAGAGGAGAATTAAGTAACATCTCACCCTGTGGATAACCCACCGAAGGCTGTTGAAAATCCCTTGACAACAGTGTGGATAACCCACGGCTTTTCCACAGCACGGAGGCGGAGGCCGCGACATTGTGGATATCAGGCATGTTATGAAAAACTTTTCAGACACTTTTCAACAGAAACATGCAAGAAAAAAATATAAACTTATTAACTTTGCACACATATTGACAGATTGTGGATAACGGTACAACCATGCTGACCGACAGCATATAACTATCCATCAGCACCGCTTATAACCCATCACAAAACGTTTATATCCATAAATGCAAGTTTTCGGGCCACAAGTTATCAACGTTTCCACACTGCCATCATACTCATTATATTTCATTTAATAAAAAAGAAAAGAAAGAAATAATATAATGAGATCGTGGATAAACAGCTTACTCTCTATACTATGGTGAAAGAAGAATGGAAAGACAAAGGCTACGCCGATGAGCCCGCAGCTCCCGGCACGGACCTCAAGCAGGAGATAAGACGGCTCTGCCGCGAGAAGAACGCCGTGGTGCTCGCGCACTACTACACCGTGGGTGAGGTGCAGGACGTGGCCGACTTCATAGGCGACTCACTGGCACTGGCACGCAAGGCCGCGCAGACCGACGCCGATATCATACTCATGTGCGGCGTGCACTTCATGGCCGAGACCTGCAAGATACTCAGCCCCGACAAGCTCGTGCTCTGTCCCGACCTCACGGCGGGATGCTCGCTCGCCGACTCGTGCCGCGCCGACGACCTGCGCCGCTACAAGGCCGAGCACCCCGGCTACAAGGTGGTGAGCTACGTCAACACCACGGCCGAGGTGAAGGCCCTCACCGACGTGGTGGTGACATCGGGCAACGCACGCAAGATAGTAGACACCTTCCCCAAGGACGAGAAGATAATATTCGGCCCCGACTACAACCTCGGGTCGTACATCAACAGCGTCACCGGCCGCGACATGCTCCTCTGGCAGGGCGGCTGCCACGTACATGAGCGGTTCTCCGTGGAGGCCATAGCACGCCTCAAGGCCGACAACCCCTCCGCCGTGGTGCTCGCACACCCCGAGTGCAAGGGCCCCGTGCTGGCCATCGCCGACGTGGTGGGCTCCACGGCAGTGCTCCTGAAGTACGCCACCGAGCACCCCAGCGCCGAGTACATCGTGGCCACCGAGGCCGGCATACTGCACGAGATGCAGCGTGCGTGCCCCTCCACGCGCTTCATACCCGTGCCCCCGGAGGTGTCGGAGGGAAGCATCGGCTGCTCGTGCAACGAGTGCGAGTACATGAAGAAGAACACCCTGCTCAAGATGTACAACGCGCTGCGCTACGAGTGGCCAGTGGTGGACGTGAGCCCCGAGATACGCCGCGAGGCCGTGAAGCCCATAGAGCGCATGCTCGAGCTTAGCTGACGGCGCAGAGGACAGGAGGCTTTCGCGCATGGAATCAAGATATTCTTAATTGTATTTTCTTTCAAGAATTAGAGATTTAGAGAATTTTTCCACTTCCTGTATTATCAATAATTTGAGAAACAATGTTCGGACCTTCTCTAATTCTTGATTCTACAATTTATAGGGTAAAACCTTTATGAGAAGAAAATGTGAGAAGAAAAATTCTCTAAATCTCTAATTCTTGACAGAAAAATGATTTTGACTGTCTACTTATAAAAAATCTCTAATTATTGCATAAAATAGAGGAGAAGGAATTATTAATATGAAGAGAATATTGTCTTTCATTATATTGTCCGCAGCGGCAGCGGCCATTACGGCATGCTCGCAGGGCAAGCGGCAGGGCACGGCCGCCGCACCCACGGCCGAGACGCAGGAGGTGCAGGAGTACAAGACAGCCCCGACAGCTGACACAGGAGCCGCTGACGGCAAGGTGAGCTATCTCACCACCGCCGAGTTCAAGAAGCGCGTGATGGACTATGACAAGCACCCCGGCGACTGGGTGTTCGAGGGCCGCCGCCCCGCCGTTATAGACTTCTACGCCACATGGTGCCGCCCCTGCAAGATGACCGCCCCCGTGGTGGAGGCTCTCGCCAAGGACTACCGTGGCAAGATAGACTTCTACAAGGTAGACATAGACAAGGAGCGTGAGCTCGCCGAGACGTTCGGCATACAGAGCATCCCCACCTTCCTCTTCATACCCATGAGCGGCAAGCCCACCGCCCAGACGGGTGCCATGCAAAAGGCCGACTTCGAGGCCCTGATAAAGTCGGTCGTCCTGAAGTAGAGGCCCGAGGGGGCGAGGGGCAAGCAACCTTAGTCTCTCAGGCATCCTATCGGCACTACGTACACGCCATCCTCACGCCGTATGGCATACCTGCCCGTGGCAGTGAGCACCATGAGGAACGCAGGGGCCCTCATCCTGCTGGTGTCTATCTTGGAGGCGAGGAGCCTGAGGTTCTTCGCGCCTTCTTCTATGTTTTTGTCACCGCCCAGCTTTATCTCTATCAGTCCGTAGCTGCCGTTTCGCAAGTGCAGCACCGCGTCGCACTCCAGGCCGTTGCCGTCACGGTAGTGGTAGACGTAGCCGTCCAGCGCGTCGGCATACACGCGCAGGTCCCTTATGCACATCGACTCAAAGAAAAGGCCCATCGTGCAGAGGTCGTTTATCAGGTCGTTGGGCCCTACGCCCAGTGCGGCTGCTCCTATGGACGGGTCGGAGAAATATACGGTGTCTGAGCTCCTTATAGCCGTCTTGCTTCGCAAGTTGGGGTTCCATGCAGGAGAGTACTCCAGTACGAATATCTTTTTCAGCGCGTCTATGTATGAGGCTATCGTGGTGCGGTTGGCCGATACCGTGTCGTTGTTCTCTATGTCGGCGCAGATGGTGTTGACGGATAGCTGCGCACACTGGTTCCTCGCTATGGAGCGCAGTATCCTTCTTGTCCTGTCAGCATTGCGCCGCACATTGTCTACACGTGATATGTCGTTGTTTACCACTGCCTCGTAGTACCTGTAAGGCATGTCAAGCGCCACATCCTTGTTTATGGTAGTGGCTCTTGGCCAGCCTCCACGGCATATAAGCCACGCTATGGAGTCTATGTTGAGAGGATTTGTGCCGAAAACCTCCGCGCCGGGCTTGCTGAACATCTCGCCGAGGCTTACCTCGCCCGTAGACTCCCCCGACTCATAGAGGCTCATCGTCCTCATCGTGAGCCATGCAAATCTGCCCGTGCCTGAGTGGTGTATCTTGTCAGTATCGGCAGGGACGGCAGAGCCTGTGAATATGAACTGCCCCTCTCCGTCGCGGTGGTCTACCTCAAACCGTGCCGCATCCCACAGCTGCGGTGCGAGTTGCCACTCGTCTATCAGGCGCGGCGTAGCGCCGGCGAGGAGCCTCTTGGGTGAAAGGCTCGCCAGCTCCACGTTCTGCTCCATGTACTCAGGGTCGTCCATATACACCACGCTTTTGGCGTGTTGCTCGGCAGTAGTTGTCTTGCCGCACCATTTAGGCCCTTGTATCAATACGGCACCCACTCCCATGAGCCTGCGGCTCAGCATCTTGTCCGCAATGCGCGGCTTGTAGTCTCTCATATCCTTTGGCATTTGTTATTATAGGCGCAAAGTTACGCAAAGTTATTGAAAACTAACGCCATTAAAGGCTTAATTATACCAAATGTGGCTGTTTTATTATGCAATATGTGGCTATTCCGTTATGCAGAATATGGAAGTTTTATTGCGCAGAATGTGGATGTTTTATTGCGCAGAATGTGGCTGTTTTATTATGCAGAATGTGGATGTTATGTTATGCCAAGTGTGTATTGATGCTGTTTGTGGCTCCATGGTTCCGACATTCTCAATTGATAAGGCGGTGTATGAAACGGCCTGTTTCGCACTGCGAAACAGGCTATATCGTATCGCGGAACGGCTCATATCGCGCTGCGAAACGGCCCGAATCGCAAAACCGTGTGTACAACGCTGTGCGCACGGGTGCATAAAAATAATATAACGTTGTATGTCAGTGCGTTATGCACTTATCCACAGGTTATCAACAGTATTGATTTGTTTGGATTTGTGTCGGAAATATAACAGGTTGGTTTGGATTTGAATGGAATTTTGGCAAAAGTTGGTTTGGATTTGAACAGAATTTTGGTAAAGGTTGGTTTGGATTTGAACGAGAATTTGGTAAAAGTTGGTTTGGATTTGAAAATATTATGTATCTTTGCATAAGATAAACTGCGGCTCGGCAATCGGAGCAAGCTCCATTGCGCTCGCACTTGCATTATCTTTGCGGCTGATATATAATGATTTAGATATGTTCAAACGTATAGCACTCAAATATCTTCGTTGCTGGGCACAAAAGGAGGAGCGTAAACCGCTGGTCTTGCGCGGTGCCCGTCAGGTGGGAAAGACCACACTTGTGAGGCTCTTCGCTGAGGAGTTCGAGCATTACATATACCTTAACCTTGAGGAGAAGGAGAATGCCGCGCTGTTTGCTGCCGACAGCTCTTTTGAGGATTTGCTGTCGGGTGTGTTTTTCAAGGCCAACGTGCGTCAGGACAGCAAGCGTGTGCTGATATTCATCGACGAGATACAGAATGAGCCCAAGGCCGTGCAGGCGTTGCGCTACTTCTATGAGAAGCGTCCCGACCTCTATGTCATAGCTGCGGGCTCTCTGCTTGAGAGCCTTATGGGGCGGCATATATCCTTCCCCGTGGGCAGGGTGGAGTACATGGCCCTGCATCCTTGCACGTTCGTGGAGTTTCTTGATGCGATAGGAGAGGAGCAACTTGCCTGTCGGGTAGAGCAGATAGCCGTGCCGCAGTCGCTGCACGACTATACGTTGGACTTGTTTAAGAAGTACATGATAATAGGCGGGCTGCCCGAGGTGGTGGCAAACTATGCGGAGCATCGTGACATGGTGCGCCTTGGCGGAGTGTTCAACGCCCTGCTGTCGGGTTATCGAGATGATGTGGAGAAGTATGCAAGCAAGCCCAAGGAGCAGGACACGATACGCTATATACTGAACTATGGGTGGACGTTTGCCGCCCATCGCATACAGTTTGCCAAGTTCACCAATACCTCTTTCAGGTCGGCCGATGTGAGCAATGCGTTCCGCATACTTGAGAAAACGCTGCTGCTTGAGCTTGTCTATCCGCAGACATCAGCCTCGTTCCCCATATTGCCCGACTTGCGTAAGAGCCCTAAGCTGCTGTGGCTCGACACAGGACTGGTGAACTATGTGGCAGGTATGCAGGAGGAGCTGCTGTTCACCACCGACAGTGACGAACTGTGGAACGGCGACATCGCGGAGCATATAGTGGCACAGGAGTTGCTCGGGGCTACGACATCGTTTGGCGAGAAGCGCATGTTCTGGGTGCGCGACGCACGCAATTCGCAGGCAGAGGTCGATTTTCTGATACGCTACAAGTCGCATCTGTTGCCGATAGAAGTAAAGACGGGCAGCAATTCCAAGCTGCGCTCCCTTCACCAGTTCATGGATGAGTCAAGAGAAAGAATGGCCTTGCGCCTGTGGAACGGCCCGATGACCTCCGACACCATTGCCCGTGCCGACGGCAGTACCTTCACTCTGTATAATATTCCGCTGTATTATGCGGGACAGCTGAGTGAATTCGTTGGCGGAAAACTTTGAGCAGGGCTGTTGCATCATCCTTATATAATAAGATAAGCTATGGCTCGGCAATAGGAGCAAGTTCCACCAGACCTCGCCCTCGCGTTATCTTCTATGTGAATAATTTTGATTATCTACTTACCTTATTATTTGTTGTTTTCAGCAAAAAAACTTAAATTTGCAACCGAATATCAACAATCTATCCCATGCCACGCGCATGGATGTGCGGAGCCAGCGGCATATATGGCTGGCGGCTGTCCGCGCACGGCGGCCACACACCGTCCTATACACCCTTGCGAAGCCTGATGCCACACAGCACAGGCACCATGAATTAAACTTCTTTTGTTGAGCCAAACGTGCGGAGCGAGGTTTGCTTCGGCTATGCCGTGGCTGTGAAGTGTGCATGAAAATGAACCTATATATTAAAAACTCAGATACAAATGACAGATGACAACAACATCAGCAGGAGGGAATTCCTGCGCAACCTCGGCATAATGGGAGCAGGCGCGCTTGCCGCCACCAGTCCGTGGCTGTCGGCGTTCTCCGAGGTCAAGGACACGGCCCGGGAGCGCGTGCGCATTGGCATGATAGGCCCGGGCTCGCGCGGGCGGTTCCTGCTCGGGTTCCTCGCTCAGAACCCCAAGGCCGACATCGTGGCCCTGGCCGACGTGTACCAGCCGTCGCTCGACGAGGCCCTGAAGATAGTGCCGGGCGCAAAGACATACAAGGACTACCGCCGTCTGCTCGCTGACAAGTCCATTGACGCGGTGGTGGTGGCCACGCCCCTCAACACCCACTGCCAGATAGTGCTCGATGCTTTCGATGCCGGCAAGCACGTGTACTGCGAGAAGACCATAGGCTACGACATGCAGCAGTGCTACGACATGTACAACAAGCACCTGGCCACGGGCCGCATATTCTTCACCGGCCAGCAGCGGCTCTTCGACCCGCGCTACATCAAGGCCATGGACCTCATACACAAGGGCACGTTCGGCAAGATAACGTGCGTACACGCCTTCTGGAACCGCAACGGCGACTGGCGGCGCCCCGTGCCCGACCCGAAGCTCGAGAAGTTCATCAACTGGCGACTGTACAAGGCTTCGTCGCACGGACTGATGACGGAGCTGGCATGCCACCAGCTGCAAGTGGGCACGTGGGCTCTGGGACAGTTGCCCGCCAAGGTCATGGGCAGCGGCGCCATAACCTACTGGAAGGACGGGCGCGAGGTGTACGACAACATCAACTGCGTGTACACCTTCGCCGACGGCCGCATGATGACCTTCGCGTCAGACATAGCCAACAAGTTCTACGGCCTGGAGGAGCAGATAATGGGCGACAAGGGCACGGTGGAGCCTGAGCGCGGCAAGTACTTCTTCGAGGACGTAGACCCCGCGCCGGCGTTCCTGCAGATGATAAACGACTGGGAGAACAACGTGTTCGGCAGCATACCGTTCGCAGGCACGAGCTGGGCCCCCGAGACCGCCAACGAGAACCACGGCGAGTACATCCTCGGCAAGCGTCCCGACACCGACGGCACGTCGCTGCTCACCGAGGCGTTCGTGGAGGCCGTGATACGCGGCAAGCAGCCGCCCCGCATAGCCGAGGAAGGCTACTACGCGTCGCTGCTCTGCCTGTGGGGACACGAGGCCATAGAGCGCGGCGAGATAATGCCGTTCCCCACGCAGTACAGCATAGACTACAACGTGTACAATACCAAAAAGCAACAGGCATGAAAGACATAGACATACATATCAGCGCACGCCGCGTGCGCAGGGAGACGGTGTGGCTCGCAGTGTGCGTGCTGCTTGTGGAGATACTCAACGCATGGGCCATAGCGGCGTACGGCACGCCGTGGACGGAGCTCGTCACCTCGTTGGGCTACGTGGTGGCCGCCGGCATAGTGCTCTACGTGGCGCTGGCAGTGCTGCGCTTCGTGGTGGCACTCGCCATAAGGGGCCGCCGCGAAGCGGCTCCAGAGCAGGCCAACGACAATGACAAGGTAATAACAATATAAAAACAATCACTATATGCAACGCAGAGATTTTCTTAAAAGCATGGGCATGACGGCCGCCGCCACCATGATGGGCGGTGCCTCGTCCATGGCCCACACCATGTCGTCGGAAGAGTGGCAGGATGCCAAGGCCGGCAAGGTGCGCATAGCATTCATAGGCATAGGCAACCGCGGCGAGCAGGACGTGGACGAGTTCGCACGCACGGGCATGATTGACGTGACGGCGCTGTGCGACGTAGACCTCGACGGCAAGCAGTGCCAGAAGGTGCTGGCCAAGTACCCGAAGGCCAAGCGCTTCCGCGACTTCCGCGAGATGTTCGAGACCTACGGCGACCACTTCGACGCAGTGGTGGCGGCAGTGCCCGACCACATACACTTCCCCGTGGCCATGTGCGCACTGCAGCACGGCAAGCACATATACCTCGAGAAGCCCATGACGCGCACCTTCATAGAGGCAGAGCTGCTCATGGCGGCGGCTCGCCGCAACCCGAAGGTGGTGACGCAGGTGGGCAACCAGGGCCACAGCGAGGGCAACTACTTCCAGTTCCGCGAGTGGGTGAAGGCCGGCGTGATAAAGGACGTGACGGCCATCAACGCCCACATGAACAACCCGCGGCGCTGGCACGGCTACGACGCTGCCATGCACAAGCTGCCCGACGCGCAGCCCGTGCCCAAGAACATGGATTGGGACACATGGCTCGGCTCGTGCCAGTGGCACGACTTCTCCGACAAGTACCACCAGGGCAACTGGCGCTGCTGGTACGACTTCGGCATGGGTGCCCTCGGCGACTGGGGAGCGCACCTCCTCGACACGGCGCATGAGTTCCTCAACCTCGGGCTGCCGTATGAGGTGTCGCTCATCGACCAGAAGGGCCACAACGACTTCTTCTTCCCCTTCTCGTCCACCATACTGTTCCGCTTCGGGGCACGCGGCAGCATGCCTCCGTGCGACGTGACGTGGTACGACGGCATAGACAACTATCCGCCTCTGCCCGCCGGCTACGGCAAGTCGGAGTACAACGCCAACGTGCCCTCCACCAACCAGGGCGACACGCCCGTGGCTAAGCTCAACCCGGGCAAGGAGATATACACGCCCGACGTGGTGTTCAAGGGCGGAAGCCACGGCAGCACGCTCGAGCCCATCTACCGCGACGGACGCAAGGCCAAGCTGCCGGGATGGCCAGAGAGCACGAGCAACCACTACAAGAACTTCCTCCTGGCATGCCAGGGCAAGGAGCGCACGCGCTCGCCGTTTGAGATAAACGGCGTGCTCAGCCAGGTGTTCTGCCTCGGAGTGATAGCGCAGCGTCTCGGCACGCGCCTGTACTTCGACCCGCGCACCAAGCGGTTCACCAACAACGAGTTCGCCAACGCGCTGCTCGCAGGAGGCCTTCCGCCGCGCAAGGAGTGGGCCGACTTCTACAAGATGCCCGTGGAGACAGGCTTCAATATGTGACAAATCACGGCCGTGGCCTGTTGTGGCCACGGCTTAACGGTATGTTAAATAACACTAAGCGACAGCTTTAACAAGAGTTTAACGACAACTTCAAAAACAAAGGTATAATGAGAAAAATCGTGATAGCGGCCATGGCGGCGATGCTCGCCATGCCGTCAATGGCCCAGAAGTGGCAGAGCCTCTTCAACGGCAAGAACCTCAGTGGATGGGTACGGCTCAACGGCAACGCACCGTACAAGGTGGAGAACGGTGCCATCGTGGGCTACTCCAAGGCAGGGGAGCCCAACACCTTCCTCTGCACGAAGAAGAACTACGGCGACTTCATACTCGAGTTTGAGTTCCGCGTAGACGACGGCCTCAACTCTGGCGTGCAGCTCCGCAGCGAGAGTCTGCCCTCGTACAACAACGGACGCGTACACGGCTACCAGT
Source organism: Prevotella sp. (assembly GCA_022775985.1). Taxonomy (GTDB): domain Bacteria; phylum Bacteroidota; class Bacteroidia; order Bacteroidales; family Bacteroidaceae; genus Prevotella. Next base: position 1,982 of record JALFIM010000059.1, on the reverse strand, counting down.
TCGAGATAGACCCATCTAAGCGGGCATGGACGGGCGGCATATACGATGAGGCCCGCCGTGGGTGGCTGTATCCGCTCACCAAGAACCCCGCCGCCAAGTCGGCGTTCCGCAACAACGAGTGGAACAAGGCACGCGTAGAGTGCTGCGGCACGAGCATACGCACGTGGGTCAACGGCGTGGCATGCGCCGACCTGCTCGATGCCATGACTCCCAGCGGATTCATCGCGCTGCAGGTACACGCCATCGGTGGCGACAAAAACATGGAGGGCAAGACCGTGGCATGGCGCGGACTGCGCATCTGCACCAAGGACGTGGCCAAGTACGCCACGCCCGACAGCGGTACGCCGCAGGTCAACAAGCTCGACAACTTCATCTGCCGTCAGGAGGCTGAGGAGGGATGGAAGCTCCTCTGGGACGGTAAGACCACCGAGGGGTGGCGCGGTGCCAAGCTCGACAAGTTTCCCGACCACGGATGGAAGATAGAGAACGGCGTGCTGAAGGTGCTCAAGAGCGGCGGCGCTGAGTCGGCCAACGGCGGCGACATCGTGACCACGCGCACCTACCGCGACTTCATACTGAGCGTTGACTTCAAGATAACGGAGGGCGCCAACAGCGGCATAAAGTACTTCGTAGACCCTGCCGAGAATAAGGGCGAGGGCTCGGCCATAGGCTGTGAGTTCCAGATACTCGACGACCTGCGCCACCCCGACGCCAAGCTCGGCGTGAAGGGCAACCGCAAGCTCGGCTCGCTCTACGACCTCATACCCGCTCCCGAGAAGAAACCGTTTGACATAAAGCAGTGGAACACCGCCGTCATCATAGTGCGCGGCTCGCACGTGGAGCACTGGCTCAACGGCACCAAGCTTCTGGAGTATGAGCGCGGCAACCAGGAGTGGGACGCTCTCGTGGCTTACAGCAAGTACCGCAACTGGCATGAGTTCGGCAACCACAAGGAGGGCAACATCCTCCTTCAGGACCACGGCGACGAGGTGTGGTTCAAGAACATCAAGATAAAGGAGTTCTGACCGTGACCACACACACCATCGAAGGGCGGTGTCGGGCCGTTGTCCACCATGTCATCACGGGGGGCAACGGCCAGGCACCGCCTCTCTTGTATGCCTGGACGGCGGCCATGCACACACGTGTAGACATAGCCGTGGTGGCACGCACGCTGTCAGCAGACGAGGCTCTGGAGGCCGTGGAGGCCGCCGCGCGGCTCATCACGGACATAGAGGCCGAGGCCGACCGCTTCTGTCCGTCGTCGCCGCTGTCGGCCTTCAACGCCGCGCCGGCAGGGCAGTGGGTGCCGCTTCCGCCGCGCCTCACCGCCGTCATGGAGCAGTGTGTGGGGCTCGCCGCCGCCACGTCGGGGCTGTTTGACGTGACCGTGGGTTCCGACAACCACGATGCGAGTACCATACGCCAGCTACGGGTGCGCACGGATGCCGCCATGAAGTGCCGCGACGGGCTGCGCGTAGACCTCTGCGGCTACATCAAGGGCGTGGCCGCTGATGAGGTGGCTGCGCTGCTCCGCTCACGGGGAGTGACTGACGCTCTTATAAGTCTCGGCAACAGCTCGGTGGTGGCGATGGGCGACATGCGCTCACGCGGCTCTGGATGGAGCGTGCGCCATGCCGCCGACACCGTGCTTATGAGGTGCTGTCGGCATGCAGCGGAGGGCTGTGAGCCGCATGATGTGGGCCGTGAGCAGCATTATGGAGGCTGTGAGCCGCATGGCGTGGGCAGCGGTGGCGCACCGTTGGCATCTATGCCGATGCCCGATGGCGGCATCACGCTGCACGATGAGGCCCTCACCACATCTGGCAACGACTCGCCCACGCGCTGCCATATCGTCAATCCGCTCACTGGGCGGATGGTCACAGGCATGCGGCAGGTGGCCGTGGTCACTCCCACGGCAGCCCTCGGCGAGGCACTCTCCACGGCCCTCTTCGCTGCCGACAGCCAGCAGTGGCAGCGCGTGG
>JALFIM010000020.1 GCA_022775985.1 Prevotella sp. | reverse complement strand
AATGGCTTTGGCCATTTAAGGGAAGAGTGAAGAGGGAAGAACGAAGAATCCTATACCTATGGGTATTTAAGGGAAAAGTGAAGAGTGGAAAGTGAAAAATCCAATGGCTGCGGCTGCTTTGGCTTATGGCTGTGGCTGTTTAAGATAAGAGAGCGAATGAGGAATCTGATATATCGTATATGTATGGTGGCTGTGGCTGCGCTGGGCGTGTCGGCACTGGGGGCTTGCAGCGACGACAAGCCGGGCAACATTGAGCCACGGCTGCACACGTTGGAGGCTGCCGACATCAGCCGCACGGAGGCTACGATAGCCGGCCAGTGCGTGGTGGACGGCGGCGCGGAGGTGCCACAGCTGTGGTTCCGCTATGGCGAGGGCGAGGACATGGAGCATAAGTCGGAGTCTGTCGGCCCCGAGTCTGGTGCCGACGGCATAGTGCGGCTGCGCCTTACGGGGCTCACGCCGGGCACTACATATTACTATATGTTGCAGGGCGGCAACGGCACGGCAGTGCTGTTGGCCGACCGCATGGCCTTCACCACGTTGCCCAACGACATGCCTTCCGTGGGCGGTGCGGCTGTGCTGAGCAGCAGTCCGATGAGCATCATAGTGGGCTACACCATCACCGACGACGGCGGCGACCCCATAACGGTCAGTGGCTGCTACCTCTCGCGTGCCGATGGCAGCGACCTCGGCCACGGTATCGGCACGGAGCAGCGCGTGGAGCAGACCGCCACGCCCGATGCCGACGGCATGCTGCGGCTGCGCATCGGCGGCTTGCAGCCTGGCATTGCCTACACCGTGACGCCCTTCGCGGCCAACCGCAACGGCGAGGACAGGGGCACTTCCGCCACTGTCACCACCTCACAGGCCACGGTTCTGGCCGAGGCAGGACAGCTCACCGAGCTTGTCGGCGATGACAAGTACAGTTATACGAGTCTCTCCCTGGCCGGTCCGCTCAACGGCAGTGACCTCCGCACGCTGCGCGATATGGCCGGCTGCGATGACGAGAACAATCCTTCTGCCGGACGGCTTGCCGACATCGACCTCTCGGGAGCGCAGATAGTGGCCGGCGGTATGGCCTATGCTGCCGGACGGTACACGGAGGATGATGTCGTGGGCATGGGCATGTTCGCCTCTTGTGCGGCCCTGAGCAGCATAGTGCTGCCGCAGCAGGTGGTGCGCATAGAGGCCGAGGCGTTCAGGGACTGCACGTCGCTGCGCTCGCTTGTGGTGTCGGCATCGGTAGCAGACATCAAGCCGTCGTCGGGCTGCACGGCACTGGCCGACATCACGGTTTCGGCCGCCAACACTTATTACAGCAGCAAGGACGGCGTGCTGCTCAGTGCCGACGGCACGGCCATACTGTGGTTTCCCATGGGCAAGAGCGGCGAGTACACGCTGCCCTCTACCGTCACCGCCGTGGGCGACTATGCTTTCCGCGACTGCAGCATAGAGCGGTTTGCCTTCGCCGACGGGCTGACGGCCATCGGCCAGTGTGCCTTCTACGGCAGTAAGGTGAGGGAGGTGTCGCTGCCGTCTACGCTGCGTCAGGTGCCCACGGGCACGTTTCAGCAGTGCGCAAGCCTCTCCATCGTGCGGCTGGGCGAGAAAACCGAGCTGCTGGGCAACTATGTGTTCGACGGCTGTCCGCTCACCGACATCTACATCTCTGCCCCCACGCCGCCCGTATGCTCCGCCAACACGTTCACATCTTCGGGCGCGAGTATCTTCAGTACCTGCCGCCTGCACGTGGCCAAGGGGCGCAAGCTGTATTATAAGTACAACTCCACTTGGGGGCAGTTTACCCGAATCGTGGAAGAGAATTAAAGGGACTTGTCAAAAAAATAATGAATATGAGCACACCAGAGATAGAGGAGCTGAAACGTATCGTGGAACAACGCTACGGCAAACGGCTGCTTACGACCACCGACTTTGAGGTGTTCTCGTTGCACTTGCAGAAGAAGTACATGCTCGCAGTGTCGCCGTCTACGTTGAAAAGACTGTACGGATATGTGGGCGACATGCACAAACCGCGTGTCGCTACGCTCGACCAGTTGGCCGTATATGTGGGTTACCGAAACTATACGGCGTTCGTAGACTGGCTCAAGACCACCTCAAGGTACACCTCGTCGTTCTTCAATGCCCGTCAGATTCAGAGCAGCAGTCTCGCCGTTGGCGACATGGTGGAGATAGGATGGTCGCCAAACCGCCTGTTGCTGCTTGAGTACCTCGGCGACAGTACGTACCGCGTGACGGAATCGCACAACAGCAAGATGCAGGTGGGCGACACTTTCGTGTCAGGCTGTTTCATCATAGGCTATCCGCTGTACTTGCCGAATCTCATCCGCGATGGCGACACTACGCCGGCGTTCGTGGCAGGGCGCAACGGCGGGCTGACTATCGCGAGGTTAAGGGAAAAGCATGTTAAGTGAAGAGTTAAGAACGAAGAGTGAAGAATCCTATGGCCTTGGCTTTTCAAAGGAAAAGTGAAGAGTTAAGAACGAAGAGTGAAGAATCCAATGGCTTTGGCTTTTCAAAGGAAAAGTGAAGAGTTAAGAACGAAGAGTGAAGAATCCAATGGCTTTGGCTGTTTAGGGGAAAAGTGAAAAGGGAAGAGTGAAAAATCCTATACCGAAGGCTCATTTCTTCGTGATTTATAATTTGTAATCCGTAATCAGAACAGTAATGACAGACGACAATACATCGGGCTACACCACCGACATAGACGGTGAGATGGGTATCGCTTCGGCAGATATGGGCGGCACGTTCGGCAACTTGCAGGAGTGCTATGTGTCGCGCTCGGGCCACACGCGCATGCTCACCGCCACAAGATACGGCAAGCGGTACATGCTGAAATGCCTGAAGGCCGACTACGCCTACACGCCCATCTACCGCCAGGCGTTGCGCAAGGAGTTTGAGATAGGGCTGCAACTGGAGCACCCATACATCTGCCGCACGCTTGACATGGAGCATATAGAGGGGCTGGGCGACACCATAGTGATGGAGTATGTAGACGGTGACACGCTTGAGAGTCTCATAGCCCGCAAGATGCTCTCCGCCGAACTGGCCATGAAGATAGTGCGGCAGTTGCTCGATGCCCTTGAGTATATGCACGGCAAACAGATTATACACCGTGACCTGAAGCCCGCCAACATCATGGTGACGCACCGTGGCAAGGATGTGAGGGTTATTGACTTCAGTCTCTCCGACAGCGATGCCTTCTGCATACTCAAGTCACCTGCCGGCACGATGGGGTACATCGCGCCCGAGCAGTTGGCCGAGGGCACCACGGCAGACGCGCGTGCCGACATCTACTCCTTAGGCATGGTGGTGGCCGACATGGCCGAGGCCACGCGCAGCCGCATGCTCAGGCGCATAGCCTCGGAGTGCGCCGCTGCCGACATCTCGCACCGTCCGTCCAGCATAATGCAGGTGCGTGCCATACTGTCGGTGGAGCGTCTGCCGTGGCGTATGGCCGCATGGCTGCTGTCGGTGGCCGTGGTTGTGCTGATGGTGTTCATAGGACTGACGCTCTCCCATCGCCGCGCCGCCGCTTCCAATGCCGTAGACCAACAGGCCGTAGGCATCACAGACACCGCTTCTTTGGGCGGAGACAATCAAGTGCTCGACCGCAGTCAGTGGCCGTGAGGGCACGGCTTGAGCCGTTTTTAAGGGAAAAGTGAAGAGTGAAGAGTGAAGAATCCTATACCTTGAACATTTGACACAGGATGGACTTTATATTAAGGTGTTCTTGACATAGGAATAATCTTGATTATTCTTTTAATAAGTTACGCCCCAGAGACAGGCTGAGAACCTGTCCCTGGGGCGTATTTCGTTCATGCCGTCAGTGCCTGTCGTCACTGCTTGCGTATTATCTTCTCGGTGACGGAGCCGTGAGATGTCTTTATGTTCACGAGGTAGAGGCCGGCCGGTATGGCGTAGGTGTCTACCACGGTGGCACCGTTCTGTGCCTTGCCGCTGAGCCACTTCTCGCCGTGTATGGTCACCACCTGCCATGAGAACGGCTCCTGACGCTCGGAGGTGATGGTGAGATGGTCGTCCACCATGTGCGACGAGAGGTGTATGCCGTGCTTCTCCGCGCTGTCGGCATTGATGTCCTCTATGCCCGTGGTCTTGATGACGGGGGGCTCGCACTCGCCGTTCTCCGACGGACGCATCTCCTTTATCACGGGCCATCCGTCCTCATCCCACGTCACCTTGTCGAGGTATGTCTTGCGTCCCGCGCTTATGTTGCCGGCATCGTAGCCGTGGTAGAGCACCCAGTACTGCCCTGCGTCGTCCTGCACGAACTCGGAGCAGTGGCCCGGGCCCACCACCTTGGATGAGCGGTAGAGCAGACTGGAGAAGTGGTTGTCGAGTGCCGACTTGCCCACACGGTCTACATAGGGGCCAAAGAGGTTCTTGGAGCGTGCCACCACCAGGTGGTATGTGCTGTTGGCACCCTCGCAGCACGAGCCGGCGGAGCCCACGAGGTAGTAGTAGCCGTCGTGCTTTATGATGTAGGTGCCCTCGGTGAGTGTGCCGGCTATCTTCTTCTTGGTGGCACCTGTCTTCACAGCCATGCCGTCGTCAGACAGTTCTATGCCGTATATGCCGCGGAAGCTGCCCCAGAATATGTACTTGTGGCCGTCCTCCTCTATGAAGAACGGGTCTATACTGTTCTGCACTCCTATCTCCGAACTGTCGAAGAGCTTTGTGGGGTTGGTGTATGGGCCTTCGGGCTTGTCGGCTACCGACACCGCCAGGCCGCACGTCCATTCGCCTCCCCACTCCGACTTGGAGTAGTAGAGCAGGTACTTGCCGTCTACGTAGTTGCCATCGCAAGCCCACACGTTGCCCGGGAGACCGACGCGTGCCTGTGACGGATAGGTGGCGTCATTGAACACAGAGCCGAGGAAAGTCCAGTTGGTGAGGTTCTTGGAGCTGTACACAGGCACCACGTTGTTGCCGCGCTGAGTGGCGTAGAGGTAGTATGTGCCGTCGTCGGCGCGTATCACCGACGGGTCGGGAGCGTTCTCGTTTATCACCGGGTTGACGTATCCCGTGGCGGGCTTCACGTCATCAGGGGCGTCGGGCATGGCCATCGCCGCGGGCTTCTCGCTGCTGCTGCCCGATATTACGAACTTGCCTGTGGCGAACTGCGAGCCTTGCAGTGCCGCGTCTACGGTCTGCACGCCGTAGGTGTAGGTGCCGTCGGGCAGGTGCAGCGTCACGGTGCGTGAGTTGTAGGCGTTGCCCGGCTGGTTGACCTTGCGCACTCCGTCCTTGTCGCTGCCTATGAATGAGTTGCCGCCGGCCACGGTGTGGCCCTCAGCATCGCGCACGTAGTACTCGAACGTGACATTCTTCTTGGACGTGGCGGCCTCCTCCCATGCCAGAGTCACGCTGCCGTCGGCTGCTACTGCGGGCTCATGCAGTGTGGGCGCGTCGGGGCGTGCCGGTGCCGCGTTGGGGTTCTTGGTGGTGGAGAACATGCGTGTCAGCCCGTCTATGTTCTTGTAGAACTTGGTGTCGGAGGTCTGCCCTGCCATGGCAAAGTCGTTCACACCGTCGCCGTTCCAGTCTATGAATGCCACGCACCCCTCCGAGCCGCCGCCCATGCGTGCCGACTCCTTGAATGAGCCCGTGCCCGTGCCGAGGCTTATGAAGCACGTCTGCATGCTCTCGCGTGTAGACCATCCGAGGTTGAATATATCGAAGTTGCCGTCACCGTCCCAGTCCATGGCCCCGTACTGCGTGGCCGTGGAGTTCTGGTTGCGCATCTCAGGCAGACCGCTGTTGCCGCGGCTCGTGTACTTCAGGGCCCCGTCGGTGCCGAGGCTGGCCTGGTACACGCGCCACGCGTACTGCTGCCGTCCGTTGCCCGTCCAGCCAGAGAAGAAGAAGTCGGGCAGACCGTCGTTGTTGTAGTCGGCTATGGCCACGCCACCCTCCGACATTGCCGGTATGCCCATGCTGCCGATGTTGAGGCGGCGGAACTGTCCGGGGTGCTCGGGGTCGTTGAGGAATATCTCGGAGAAGTGCGTGCTGGTGCCGTTGGTGGTGCCGAGCACGTTGCGGTCGTTGGAGTTGGCGTTCACGAAGAAGTCCACGTACCCGTCGTTGTTGAAGTCGTACGCCTGTACCTGTCCGCACTCGAAGTGGTACTTCTGCTTCTTCTGTCCGTACGCCGTCACGTAGTCGCCGCTGAGGAAGTGCGTCACCTCGAAGCGTCCGCCGCCCCTGTTGAGCAGCACCACGTTGGCTTCGGGGTATGTCACGGCCGCGCCGCCGTTGCGGCGGTAGCCTATGCCCACGATGTCTATGAGTCCGTCGTTGTTGAAGTCGGCCACGTCGGCCGAGAGTATGGAGCGCAGGTCGAAGCTCACGGGTTTGCCCTCAGCGTCGATGAACGTGGGGGTGAACTGCACGAACGTGCCGTCGCCCTTGCCGAGGAATATGCCCTCGCGGCTCACCTTGTCAATCATCGGCTCGTTGTCGTAGTCGAGGCCTGACGACTCGAAGGCCACGATGTCCATGATGCCGTCCTGGTTGATGTCGCATGCCGACAGCGACGGGCGGTCAGACACGTTGAGACCGTTATTGTCGGGCTTGTTGGGGTCGCGGAATCCGGCTATCTTCCACCGCTTGGTGGTGGTGTTGAAAAGCGCCACGCGGCAGAAACGTTCCTTCTCCCAAGAGTTCACGCCGGCATAGTTTGTGATGTTGCTGCCGATGCCGGCGAGCACGAGGTCGCGGTAACCGTTGTTGTCGAGGTCTACGGCCACTGCGCTTGCGTTGTAGGCTCCCCACACGGGCTGCTGGTACAGGCAGCTGAGCGATGTCTGTGCTGTGGCCGTGGCAGATGCCGCGAGTGCGGTGAGCGTCATTAAGATATTTCTCATTAGAAAGAATATGAATTAAAGGTTTGTCGTATAATTGTGCATTTAAGTAGTGCAAAATTACTGACTTTTAGCGTCACGGCCATGCAATAATCCGCCAAAAAAGCGTAATTTCTGCCCATCGGATGGCAACTTTCTGTCCATCAATGATATGCGATGCTGTAATACGTTGATATACAACGCGTTGCAAAACGGCCCATTTTGGCGTGCGAAATGGGCCGTTTTAGCGTGCGAAATGGGCCGAATCGCAGTGCGGAATGGGCCGTTTCGCAGACACGTGCGGCCACGAAAATAAGTCGGCCTCTGATGACCGACATATCGAAATAATTATTAACTTCGCGTTGTCTTAAATATTACGTGCCAGATGATACTCATAAAACTTATGTCGTATGTGCGCCGCCACCGCGTGGGGCTCACCGCCTTGGCGGCCGTGTGCGCGGCCGTGTGCGTCAGCGTGGGGCGTTGTCTGCCCTCCACGGCCGACGGCATGCGCCGCAGTGGGGTGGTGGTGCAGACAAGCTCGTGCTACGAGCTGCGTGCCGGCGGACGCGCCGTGATGTGGTTTCAGGCAGTAGAGGGCGACACACTGCCCGTGGGGCTGTCGCTGTCGGCCGATGAGGCGGCGGTCAGCAGGCTCGCCGTGGGCTGCTGGATGAACCGCTGGCCCATGCTGCCGTCGTGCCGTGGGCGCATAGTCACGACCTTGCCCGACACCGCCCGCACCCCCAAGGCACCGGCCGCGCGGCTGCTTGCCGCCGCCTGTCGCCGCCTGTCGGCCGACGTGAGGCTCGCCGAGCACGACAAGGCCGAGCTCGACTACTACATGCGCGTGCATGGCGTGCAGGATGAGGGCTACCAGAACATAGCCGCGCTGGCCTCGCACCGCGCCGCCGCCCTCGTAGCCCTGCGCCGCACCAAGGCCGTGGCCGACTCGCTCATGGCCTCACAGTCACCGCTCACGGTGACACACCGCACCGTCTGCCGCGCCTTTGTGCGCCACGACGGCGATGCCGCCACCGACACCATCGGCTGCCGGCTCGTGGCCACTACGGCACGCCACCGCCTCGCACTGCTGCAGACCGCCGATGCCACCACGCCAAGTGGCGTGAAGGCGCAGTACCTGCTGCCGTGGAACACCACCAATCGCTCGCTCCTCGCCACTGGCTTCGGCGGCATAGGCATAGACTATACGGCGCAGTCGGCGGCACGCCCCGTAGTAGTGGCAGGGCGGCGCAAGGGGCGCGACGTGTCGTTCCCACGCGTGCTCACCACGTCGGGCACGCCGCTGTTCACGCCGCGCGGACTCTTCGCGGGCATCATAGTAGACGGACATATAGCAGGGCGCAGCGAGGTGTCGCGGCTGCTGATGAAAGGAGGCTGGCAATGAAAGCAAACACATCTATATACATGGCACTCGCGCTCGTGCTCTGCGCCGCCACGTCATGCACCAAGGTGCGCCCCGACTGCGCCACGCTCACCCTCGGCGGCGGACGCACATACATCGGCGAGGTGTCTGCCGACGGCCGTCCCGAGGGCTACGGACAACTGCTCATAGGCGACAGCACGGCATACGAGGGGCAGTGGCACCACGGACGGCGTGCCGGACTGGGCGTGGTGACAGACAGCACAGGCACCACGGTGTGCGGCACGTGGCGTGCCGACAGCATAGTGCGCGGCACACGCACCGACTCCACAGGCACGTACACGGGCGGTATGGACAGCCGCCTGCTGCCGTCGGGCTACGGCTCTCTGGCCGCTGCCGACGGCACCTACTACGGCGGCTCATGGCGGCACGGCAAGCGTCAGGGGTGGGGATTCGCACTCTCGCCACGGCGGCACATACGGGTGGGCGAGTGGAAGGCCGACCGCTACCTCGGAGAGCGGCTCAACTACACCGCCGACCGTGTGTACGGCATAGACATATCGCGCTTCCAGCACGACGTGGGGCGGCGGCATTACCCCATACAGTGGGCCAAGGTGCGCATATCACACCTTGGCACCCTGAGCCGCAAGAGCGTGAGCGGCACTGTGGACTATCCCGTGTCGTTCTGCTACATAAAGTCTACTGAGGGCCGCTCGCTCCGCAACCGCTACTATGCCGCCGACTATGCCGCCGCGCGTAGGCAGGGCATAGCGTGCGGCGCGTACCACTTCTTCTCCACCACGTCGCCGGGCAGCGTACAGGCGGCGTTCTTCCTGCGCAACACCCACTTCCGGAAGGGCGACATGCCGCCCGTACTCGACGTGGAGCCTACGGCCCGCCAGGTGGAGCGCATGGGCGGCCCGTCGGCACTCTTCCGCTCGGTGCGGGCGTGGATGCAGACCGTGGAGCGGCGCGTGGGTACGCGTCCCGTGCTGTACATCAGCCAGACGTTCGTCAACAAGTACCTGCCGCTGGCCCCCGACCTCAAGAAGAACTACAACGTGTGGATAGCACGCTACGGCGAGTACAAGCCCGACGTACACCTCGTGTACTGGCAGTTGTGCCCAGACGGGCGCGTGAGGGGCATCACGCCCAAGGTAGACATCAACGTGTTCAATGGCTACCGTGCCGAGTTTGATGACTTCATGAGCAAGAACTGCGTGCGCTGACCGTGGCCGCACAGCGTGCCGACGGCATGCCGCATGGCACGCCGGCCTCTGCCGCGCGGTGCGAAAAAGCTGTACAGGCAAGACTGTATTACAGGATTTTTTTGTAATTCTGTATAAGAAATATACCTCTTTGAAATCAAGAGAGTTAGAAGAATTATCTCGTTTTCGGGTAATGAGTTGGCAACCGTTCCAATTGCCGTGGTCTGCATCGCTTTGCCTGTTCGGGTAACTCTTATGGATGCAAAAATACAAAAATAAAACACATCAGAATGAATTCTTGGCACAAAATTCGTTTTTGTCGATAAATATCTGTTTCTTTGTACAGTAAAATCCATTTGTCTATGGAACAAGAGATTATAGAAACTTATACTTTCAATCCTGAAGATTATCATGACGGGCGTAGAAAGTCCGATAGCATGACATTCCGCGATGTAGTGAAAGAATTTGAACGAGATTTCCATCAGCGGCATAGTTGCGAATACGCTTTGAACCTGTATGCCAATTCAGCCACTATGCACTTGCTTGAAAAGTCGTGCAATGCGGCATCGTTTTTGAGCTATGGCATGGACTTGACACAAGGGAATGCTTTCGATGCAGAACAAGACCCTTACATCAACCATGCCATCGAGGGTCATAGCCGGCATATCTTTGTCTATGGCATCGATTCTGCTTATATGGAAACATCGGATGGACACATTGCCATTGACGAAGAAAAAGGCATTTACCCATTGACTTTATTAATAGATAATTCGATGCGCAATGGAATAATACGACTTGCCATGCCGACATCGGACGATGAAGGCGAAGAAGAACATGTAGTGATTGACTCACCCAAATTTGAATATGCATAATGGAACAGCAAAAGGAACGGAAGTGGCATTTGGTGCGTAATAATAATGGAGAATGGATTTGTAGCGAACAGGTTGTGTATCTTGATGATTTCTCTGCAATGATATATGCCTTACGGGCTAAAAAATATGGCTTGTCTCTGTCGCCTCAGACCGATTATGCAGGTGAAAAATGGTACTACAAACATGAAGTTGAAGCCGTAACAGTCGCAATGGAGGCTGATCAGCAAGAGACAAAGCTGCGGAAATTGAAAATAACTCCGATAAAGCGGGAATTCAGCGAAAATGAAATAAATGATATAGTCATGAACATGTTCAAACCTAACACAAGCGGCAGTTTTGATGCCCTGAACGAAGAATTCCGCCTATGGCGAGAATTAGAGAATAACTCTCCCCAATGGTGGAAGAACATCTTGGCAGATGAAGAACTTTATGTGGAAATCCGTAAGGACAATTATGCCAACGTATATTATTACGGAGGTAATGTTGCTTTGGTGCGATGGACTGGCGGGAAAATTACAGCAGAGACGCATCGGAAGTATTTGGGGGAATCCGATGAAACTGATATGTATCAAGATTGCACAGATATGCTTCAAAGCAAAGAGGGCTTAGAGTTCATAAAGGAAAGAATCCGTGAAGTATATCACAAGCTTCCTCAAAGAAAAGAGGCAGACGAACATAACAAAGTATATATATCCAACGAGAAATGGATTCAAGGAGAACTAAAATTGCGTTTCCCCAAACGCTATGTCGATTCTGAATTCGCCTATCGGATAAGCGATACAGAACTCATCCGTTTTGACTTGGTTGAATTAAGAGGGAAAGAATTGGTGTTTATTGAGTTGAAACTGATAACCGATCCCCGTTTGAGAAGCAAGAACAAGGAGCCTGAAATCATTGAACAGATGACAAAATACAGTGATTTTATCCGTGGACATGCAGAAACGCTGAAGAATTATTATACCAAGTTATTGCGGATAAAAAAACGGATAGGCCTATGGGATGGTGAAAGCGAAATAGAACATATCGCTTTAAAGCCTATATTGTTGATAGTAAATACTTACAAAGGCGAGCTTTCCAAAGGAAGGAAAGAACGCAAAAATGCCATAGAGGGGCTGAATGAAAATACATTGTTTGAAACCGTTATCGTAGATTATCCGGACTTATGCAAATAACCATTCACCGTGCCACACAGATAGGTGGACAGATTACCCGCATATCGACACCCCAAGCAAGCATCATCATTGATTTGGGACATAATCTACCCAATCACGCGGAAGATGAAGATGCTTATGACGATGACTGTGCGATAGCTGGAATTACGGAAGGTTGTTCTGCCATACTCTATACGCATTACCATGGCGACCATATCGGATTGTTCCACCACGTGCCAGATAACCTACCGCAATACATTGGTGAGGTCGCCAAACAAGTGGTTTACAGGAAATACAAGCAATTAAGTTTTCTACGTGAGTTGTCCCAGCAACAAAAATATCGTCATGCCTTAACTGTGGCTTCTGGGATGCATACGTTTCACGAGAACCAAAAATTACGTTTCGGAGACATTGTGGTTACCCCCTATTTTGTCAGCCATTCTGCCTACGATGCCTATATGTTCCTGATAGAAGCGGAGGGGAAACGCATTCTGCACACGGGCGATTTCCGTGGACATGGTTATCTTAGCAAGGGCTTAATACTCACGATTCAAAAGTATATTGGTCAAGTGGATGTGTTAATTATAGAAGGAACCATGCTTGCCCGAAAGGATGAAACCATCCTGACCGAAAGTGTATTGTCACAAAAAGCCTCCGAACTGATAAAAGAGCATAAGTATGTATTTGTTCATTGTTCGTCAACGGATATGGAGCGGCTGGCAAGTTTCAAGAATGCTACTCGAAGCATGTTTCCCAAACGTCCTTTACTGGCCGATGAATACCAGAAGGACATCCTTGCTTTATTTTCTGAAACAGCGGGAAAGAAATCGCCTTGTTTTGATTTTGGCAAGATATATACTTATTCGGAAAAGAATCCTAAGCTGAAAGCATGGATGCAGGAAAAAGGATTTACTATGTTTATACGGGCGAGTGCTTCATTCAACAGACTATTGGACTTGATTTTGCCAATGCTGCCTGTAGAAGGAAAGCCTCTCCTTATTTATTCCATGTGGGATGGGTACATTAACAGGGATGACACAAGAAATGAAGATTATGTATACTTGCAAAAACGATTTGCAGAAGTGGTGCAACTTCATACCAGCGGACATGCCACGGCAGACACGTTGCGTCGTGTCTGCGAGTTGACCAACCCTCGGCTTGCCATTCTTCCCATCCACAGAGATAAAGAAACAGATTTATCTTCTATTGGCATTCCTTCCCAACTGCAAGAGAGAATTGTAACTACAAGTTGTAAGTTAAGCAACGATATAAACATCGAATTTCTTTGAGCATGGGGCTAATCAGTTTTGGTACGCCTGAAACACAAACTTGCTACCATAGAAAAACAATGCCCCGACTTTGGAGTAACTCATAAGTCTTTGGGCAACTCAAAGGACAGCTTGCTGCTGCTTTTGGAACAAACGGGGGGTCCAGAGGGGTGCAACCCCGCTGGTTCATTGGGGCATTTTTAGCATTAGCGTCAGCGGTGCGTGAAGAAAACGCCCTAATGAGCTATGGCTTTTTGTTTCTCAAAAGCCTATGGCAGTGATGTTGGCTTGTCTTTGCTTTTCTCTTTTTGCCAGCCTCGTATGGTATCCCTTGCCGCTGTGCCGGCATGATTGCATATCCGCATATGGGCATACAGGCTGGGATAGTGCTGCCGTTCCAACAGCGGACTTGATGAGGGATGAAAATCCGATGAATTGATGATTGGATATCCTAATATATTGATAACTAATATAATAAATCTTCATCGGCGTTTCATCAAACCGTTCACCAAGAGAAAAGCGATGTGTGGGGTTGCGTCCGCTTTCTCTTTTCATCAGCCAAATCCTTTTGTTGAGTGTTTGATGAGGATGTAAACCACTGTTATTCTTCATGCTTATATATGCTTTCATCATTTCATCAAAATAACAAGTGTCGTTTGTGTAATTTGCCGTACCGACTTGCAGGTAACCACAAAAATGTTGAACTGTTGAATTTAGAAGATAACAATATGATATGTAGTGAAATACATTCTAAACAACCTCTCAACAAAAGCATATCGCACAACAAACGGATACGAAAAGAAAAGGCAAGGTCGGAGTGGAGTTATCGTTTGCCCCTTCTTTTCAACAACCATTTTCTTTTATTGAGTGTATGCCGAGAGTATATCTTATTATATATCATTATCTACTGTATTCAACAATTCAACAAAATACGATGGTTAAATTGGCGGTTATCAACCTAACACCCGTATCTGTGACTGCTGCCTAAGGCAACCTTTTTTCGCGAGCACAACCGTTCCAACAGGGTGTTGCGCACCCTTGCGGCATTGGGCGTGTTGATACGGAAAGCAAGTGCCACGACCATCGGCAAGGCATACACATCCGAATAATAACCGTTGGGCAGTCTGATGCGACTTTCCACCTCGCAAGGTTGCAACACTTCGTTTCTGTATACAGCACGGATGGCGGCACGGAGTGTCGGGGTGATTACCTCGAACAGCGTTACCAATTCCATTTCGCTCATCCACACGCTGGCGGTATCTGACGGTATGGCAACCCTGCCGCACCCGTCCATCGTGATTGTTGTCTGCTTCATATCCCTGCCACTTTGATGTTGCCGAATGACTTGCTCAGCTTGTCGCCCAACATCGTGAGATCGTTGTCCAGCTTCTCCACGGTTATCTTCGCATAGATTTGGGTCGTTTCGATGTTCGTATGTCCCAAAATGCGGCTTACGCTCTCAATCGGCATACCCTTGCAGAGGGCCAGGGTAGCGAATCCATGACGTGAGCAATGGAAGCTGATGTCCTTATTCACACCACATTCCCGTATCATTTTCTTCAACGGCTTGCAGATGGACCAATAGTTCAGGTTGGGGAACACGAGGTTGTTTTCTTGGAACGGTCGGTAACGCTCTATTATCTGCAAGGGAATGTCCAGCAGTTTCACTTGGAACGGTACGCCCGTCTTATGCCGTTTGGAGATAATCCACTTCTCGCCGTTCACTTCCACGATGCGGTCGTTGGTCAGTTCCTTGATGTCCACGAAAGAAAGGGCGGTGAAGCTCGCAAACACGAACAGGTCACGGATATATGCCAGTTTCGGATCTGAGAACTCGTGCGTCATCACCACCTTCAACTCATCCTCCGTCAGAAACTCACGCTCCTTGACATTCGGGCTGATGTGGAACTGCGCAAACGGGTTTCTCTGTATCAGACCGTTGAAGTGCGCAAGCATCACCACACCTTTCAGCCACATGCACTTTTCCCATATCGTGCCGTTGCGCAATCCCGCTTCCGTGGAGAGATAGACCGCAAACTCCTTGATGAAGTCGGGCGTAAGCTCCAGCATCGACATGTCGCTGCGTTTGTAGAACGACTTGATGAACGCCGCCACATAGTTCCTTGCCACTACCCTTGACTGGTAAGTCGCCAGTTTCCTGTCCTTGCCGACACGCTTCTTGAACACCTCGTTCTCACGGTCGAAGGCTTTGAGCAGCGTTTCATACTCGCCGCCTATGCCCTGATAGGCGTTGCGTACCATTTCTGCCGTCACAAACGCCTCACGGTCGGATATGCGCTGGTAGTGCTTGATGATTTGCGCCTTGATATTGTCAAGCGCAAGGTTCATTTCCCTTGCCTCTAAACTCTTGCCCTTGGCACGGTTGCCCTTTGCGTCCCAAAGCTCCTTTGCGATGCTCCGTTTGCAACTGAACTGTGCCACTGTTCCGTTGATTGTAACCCGTCCCATGATGGGGACAATTCCGTTCTTCTCCTTGCTGCCGTTCGCGTAGAACAGCACGCGAAATGTGCTCCTTGTCATGCTCGTTCTTTTTTGGTTGCAAAACTATAAATCAACGAGTTAAACCTTGACAAGCAAACCTAAGCAGAGCGGCGCAAACGGAACGTTAACTGTTAAATCTGCATTTCTGACGGGTAACGATTAGGAAACCGTTCTCTTTCTCCAATCCGCTTTGAAACGCTTTTCAACCCTTTTCCTAACTTCCGTGATTTTCTCCTAACTACCTAATTATCAATTTTAAATTCGCATTTCTGCCTAAATTTGGCGGATATTTCATGGATTTTGCGTAAGTTTGCACATATATTACATATACTACAAACTGATGGAAGATAATTTCGACATACGGCAGGAACGTCAGGGCTCGTCGGAGAAAGACTTCGAGAAAGCGCTGCGTCCGCTGCGGTTCGGCGACTTCAGCGGCCAGCCCAAGGTGGTGGAGAACCTTGAGGTGTTCGTGGAGGCGGCCAAGTACCGTGGCGAACCGCTTGACCACACGCTGCTGCATGGCCCTCCCGGCCTCGGCAAGACCACTCTGAGCAACATCATAGCCAACGAGCTGGGCGTGGGCTTCAAGATAACCAGCGGCCCGGTGCTCGACAAGCCAGGCGACCTCGCGGGCATCCTCACCTCGCTGGAGCCGCGCGATGTGCTCTTCATAGACGAGATACACCGCCTCTCGCCAGTGGTGGAGGAGTACCTGTACTCGGCCATGGAGGACTACCGCATAGACATAATGATAGACAAGGGGCCCTCGGCACGCTCCATACAGATAGACCTCAATCCGTTCACTCTCGTGGGTGCCACCACGCGCAGCGGCCTGCTCACGGCACCGCTCCGCGCACGCTTCGGCATAAACCTGCACCTCGAGTACTACGACCCCGACACGCTCATGCGCATCATCAAGCGGTCGGCCGCCATACTCAAGGTGCCCATCGACGATGATGCGGCCGTGGAGGTGGCACGCCGCAGCCGCGGCACGCCACGTATTGCCAACGCCCTGCTGCGGCGCGTGCGCGACTTCGCGCAGGTGAAGGGCAGCGGACGCATAGACACCGGCATAGCGCGGCTCGCACTCGGTGCCCTCAACATAGACCGCTACGGACTCGACCAGATAGACAACAAGATACTGCTCACCATCATAGACAAGTTTCATGGCGGCCCCGTGGGCGTGTCTACCATCGCCACGGCCATAGGCGAGGACACGGGTACGGTGGAGGAGGTCTACGAGCCTTACCTCATCATGGAGGGATTCATCAAGCGCACGCCGCGCGGACGCATGGTCACGGAGCTCGCCTACAAGCATCTCGGCCGCGACATGTACACCAGCAATGCCGCACAGCCGGGCCTCTTCGACGGCGACATGGACTGATGCCGCCGTGTGATAATGTCTTTTTATGTCAAGAATTAGAGAATTCCCGTCACTTGAAATAAGCGATGAACCATAAATAAAGAAACGGGTCATGCCCTTATGGGGCGTGACCCGTTTGCGTATCAGGTGGCGGTGGCGGAACTGTGCTGCCGATGCCTTACTTCAGAAGATAGTGCAGCACCTGGCTCATGAGGCTGTCGCGCTGTGCCTCTCCCTTCACACTCTCGAACGGGAAGCCCAGCACCACCGTGCGCCAGTGGTCGGTGTCGTTGCCGCCGAACACTATGCCGGCCGGCAGATTGCTCTCTGTGTAGCGGAAAGCGGTGTAGGCGCAGGGGTCGGCAGGGCTTATGGCATCGGGCGACTCCACCACGTACGACTCCTCGTTGGGCTCGTTGTAGTACTCATAGTCGGCGCGTGTGTCGGCCAGGGGCGACGGCACCGACTTAATCTTGCCCTCCACGGCGGCCTTGTCGTCGCGCCATGTGTATTTGAGTATGCCGCGAGCGAAGTCCATGTCAGACTTCTCCGCCTTCACCAGATGGCTGTGGAAGATGTCCGTGGCAACGTATGCGCCAGACACGAACACGCGTCCGCCGGCCTTGCAGTAGGCCGTGATGGCATCCTGCATGGGCTGCGTGAAGGTCTTGAAGTCTATGCCCTTGACGGCTCCCATGCGCCCCATCTTGCTCTGCTTCTCCTTGCCGAGGATGAGGTCGAGGGCCGCGAAGGCATCGGTCGTGAGCACGTCCGACTCCTCGAAGGCGGCCTTGCTCATGGATATGAAGCTGTGGCCGGCACGCATTATGGCCTTGCCGTGCAGCGCAGGGTAGTCGAAGGTGTTGCCAGCGACGCACAGACGCTCGCAGTTGCCGTAGCTGTCGCCGAAGCCGGAGGAGTCGTCATCAGTCCAGGGTATGGCCCGGCGAAACTCCTTCATCTTGCCTACGTAGCTTATCATCTGCTTGTACGGCACACCGTTGTCGCTGTCGGCGAGGAATCCTGCCTGCTCATCATCTGCCGAACGGAAGTCGTCGGGGGCACTGATGCGGTCGAAACCGTTGACCACGAGTATGGGCTTCGATGCCGACTTCGACGACAGGCCCACGGAGATTATCTCCGAGGGGAAACTCTCGCCGCCCAGGTTTATGGCCGTGACCTTGAAGCTCACCACCTCGTCAGACGGTATGTCGCACACGTACTCGGCACGCTTCACCACCGTGCCGTTGTCGAATCCGCCGTCGCCCACGCGCTTGTACACCACGTAACGCTCTGCCTCGGCGGTGGGCTCCAGTGGGTCTGACACGGGCTTCCATGTCAGGCGCACGCGCTGCTTGGCATCTATGGCGGCGGCCATGTGGCTTACGGGCAGCGGCTGCACTACGTAGTCGTAGCCGTACTCGTCGGCGAGGAAGCGCAGGATGCCCTTGTACACGGCGCGGCCCACGGTGAAGTGGAAGCGCGGGTCAAGGCCGTAGCGCATGTCGGCGAAGTTCTCGTGCGACAGAAGCTCGAGCAGCATGGCGGGTACTCGCGGCACCCATGCCTCGAAGTACCGTTGGTTCCACATGCCACGGCGCGTCCACTTGGGTTCGTAGAGGGCCCGCACGTCATCGGTGATGCTCGACAGCACGAGGTCGCAGAGGTCGCGGTTGGCATCGCGCGAGGTGCCGTCGGCGAACTTGCCACCGTATTGTGATGTCTGGTATATGCCTAATGTGCCTATGATGGAGTCGCCGTACACGGTGCCGGCATCGCTGTGGAAGGCCAATGACATGTCTATCGGGATGTTGAGGCCCTGCATGTCGGGCACGGCCTTGGTGCCGCCTGCGAGGTAGTTGACCCAGATGCCGCGGTCTTTGTAGTCGTCGGAGTAGTCGTTGGCACCGTGTGTGGGCGAGTATATGCTGTCGGGTATGCCGGCCCACTGCATCCAGTAGCGTGCCCCTTCGAGGTAGCGCGGGTAGCCGCTCGTCTCATACTGCGTGCTGATACGGGGCTGCCACTGGCTGCGCGGGGCAGCCGGCGTCTCGCGGTCTTTCTTGGTGTTGGCCCAGATGGAGTCGCCGTCGGCGCAGCGTGCTATGTTGCCGAGTCCGCCGCCGAACCTCACGGCATCGGCGGTGACGCACGCGTTCTTGTCCTTGGACACGTTGCTGAGCACCACCTTGCCGTCCTTGCCCTTGGCGAAACTGAACGTTCCGAGGTATATCCACGTGCTGCCGCCCATCTTCTGGTTGACGGCGAACTCGGTAGTCCCGCCCTTGTGGTATATGGTGTAGTGCGCGTCTGACGCGCTGTTGGGCAGGGTCTTGTACGACACATATACGGCATAGTCGCGGTCGGCGGGTATGTCGGGAGTCCATGTCACGGTGCTCTCCTGCGACTTCTTGGCCACTGCGTCGGCCACGCGGTACGAACCTTCGGCAAACGGGTTCTCGAAGTCTTTGTAGAACGGGCGCAGATAGGCGAAGCCGTGGCCCTCGCCCTTGCGCCACTGACGCTGTCCGTTGGCCTCGGCATACGTAGACTTGTCGGCCGTGATGTTGCCGTCGGCATCGGTGATGGGCGACTGTGCGTCGTTGTCTACCACCACCTCGTAGGGATTGGTGTCGCGCTCACGCGGTGTCATTACCACGGCCCCGGCGTTCTGGAGCATGGGTATGAGGTAGGGCAGGACGTAGCTCTGCGTGTATTTGTCCTCCACGCTCTGGAACATGCGGCCGCGCTGCCACTCCCAACGGGCCAGACCGTGCTGGTAGTATAGTCCGTGGCTCTGCCAAAGGGCTATGTGGCGGCCGTCGAGTCCGCGCGGCGACTTGAACGGACGGTCTACATCGGTGACGAGCGGAGTCTTTGCGGGATTGGTGAAAGCCTCGCGCCGGCCTTTGCCAGTGATGCTGGCGCGGAGTATAAGCTCCTTTATGTCGCGGCCTCCCGCCACTATGCTCACGGCCTTGCCGGCGACATTCTGCGGCAGCGCGGCCTTCACGTCGCTGATAATCTGGCTGTAATTGCCGCTGCGCAGGGGCAGGTAGGTGAGGTTGTCGCTCGCGAACAGCCGCAGGGTGTCGCCGTCTACGGCGGCGGAATCAACCTTTATGCGGCCTGTCTGCACCCCCGTGGCGTACTTGTTGAGTATGGTCTCTACGGTGGCGCGGTCGGTCTTGCTGATGTTCTGAGCCATAAGGGCGGCAGGAAGGCACAGCATGACGGCGGCGCTTGTTGCTAATAGTCTGTTCATATAGTGATGTTATGTTTGTCTGTGGTACCAAATATGCGTGGTGGGCGTCAGTCTTTCAGCACCTCGAGATGCCAGCTCCACTTGTCGAAATACAGGTTGCCGCCTCGCCACTCCACTTCTCCGCGCTGGAAATCTACGGTCTCGCTGCGTGGGAAACGCTTGTGTGGGTACAGCTCTCCGCCGAAGTCGTCGTTCACTACCATGCGCCATGAGTCTATGCCTCCCATGTAGAAGAGCCGCTCCTTGTCGTTGGCGGCGTAGCCGGGCGTGCCGAACGACATGTCTACGGGCACCCATCCCACGCCCTCGAAGTACACCTCGCTCCAGTCGTGCAGGTTCTCCTCGCCAGGGTGCAGCATGAAACCGCTCTGGAAGTGGGCCGGGATGCCGCAGATGCGGCACAGCGTGATGAAGAGCAAAGACACCTGTCCGCAGTCGCCGTGGCGGTTGGCGAGGACGTACTCGGGTATGTTCTCTATGGTGGAGTACTCGCGTGCCGAGGCCCAGGGGAAGTTGGCGTCTATCCATCGGAATATGCTCTGGGCCTTGAGCAGTGGGTTGTCGATGCCCCGTGTGAGCGAGTCGGCAAGCTGTCTCAGGCGCGGCGTGAACACGACATGAGCGTCGCGCTCCGACGTGTAGCGGCGGTACAGCTCGCTTGACGTGTCGTATGGTCGTATGTCCTCGGGGCGCAGGTCGTGCCACTCGCCGTAGGATGTGTACTCAAATTCCTCCCAGAACACCGTGGGCTTGCCCTTCTCGGCTCTCTTGTCTGTGTAGAATGTGGAGTGTGCGTAGTCTGTGGGCGATTTGTCATAGTCCATCTCGCTCGCGGCCAGCAGCCTTACGTCCTGCTGGCGTGCTATGTCGGTGCGCGGCAACGGCATCCAGCAGCGCACCACCTCGCCGTCGGGCACGGCATCGGGCTGCACCGTGATGGTGTATCTCACCTTGATGCGCTTGGCATCGCCGAAGCGGTGGGGCGACTGCGGGGCCTCACGCATTATCTGGCGCACGTTCTTGCTCCTCACGGCAGAGTTGTCGTCAGAGGCTCCGTCGTGCTGCGTCTTGATGGCAGCGCATGCACGGTCTATGCGGAAAAGGTTGGGAGCGGCGTTGTGGAAGTACAGCTTGCGGCCGTCGATGACCCTCGTCTCGAGTGCCCCCGACTTCTCCCAGGCGTCCATCTGCGCGTCGGTGACACCGGGGATGTACTTCTTGATGTATGCTTCTACGTCGCTGCGCGACTTCGTGAAGTCGCAGAGCAGACGGTGATGGAGGTCGGCCGGCCAAGAGTAGGTGCTGTCACCAGGCAGCATTATGTACTGCTTCTGTGCGGCAGACGGCAGCGCGGTGGCCATGAGCAGGGCCACGGATGCGATGGTGTGTGTCATGTTGTTCATGTATGTAGGGTAGTGTTATGGCTTAATGGTGGCGGTGCGGCCGTGGCGGTGTGGCCTGTCATCGGGCGATGATGGCCCCTGCCACGGCGTTGGCCACGTATGAGCGCAGGGCTACGCAGTTGCCCTTGCCTGTGGGGTGTACGCTGTTGGTGAGCAGTATGATGCTCACGTCGTTGACGGGGTCGATGACAATGCTCGTGCCCGTGAACCCCGTGTGCCCGTAAGCCTGGCTGCTGAGCAGGTCGCCCACGTTGGATGCGTAGGGCGAGAACACGTCCCAGCCGGGCGTGCGGCCCAGTGTGGCCACGCGGCGCGGCACGGTGCGCATGGCCTCCACGGTGAGCGGGCCCAGTATGCGGTGCCCGTTCCACTCACCGCCGTTCTGCAGTGCGGCGCAGAGCAGGGCCACGTCGTCGGCAGTGGAGAACACACCGGCGTTGCCCGATATGCCGCCGTTCATGATGCGTGCGAGCGGGTCATGCACCACTCCTTGCAGTATGGTGCCGTCGGCGAGCTTCTCGGTGGGGGCGCAGAGCCTCGCCAGCTCGGGCGAGGGGTTGTAGTCGGTGTGCGTCATGCCCAGAGGGCTGAAGATGTGCTGCTTGGCGAAGTCGCGCAACGACTGCCCCGACACCTTCTCTATGATGCGCTGGAGCGTGATGTAGTTCAGACAACTGTACTGCATGTCGCTGGTGGGCGCGAAGTCGCGGCGGCAGTGGCAGATGTAGTCGATGAGAGCGTCGGGGTTGGGGGCACCGTACTTCTCCTTGAGCATGGCCGCGTCGGCGTAGGGCGGCAGCCCTGAGGTGTGGGTCATGAGGTCGATGATGCGTATGGAAGTCTCCTCGCCGTCAGCGTCTTTCCAGTTGCCGAAGCCCGGGATGTATGCGTCTACGCGGTCGAGCAGCCTTATGCGGCCCTGCTCGGCGAGTATCATGGCCGACACTGCCGTAGACATGGACTTGCTGCACGATGCCATGTCGAACACGGTGGAGGTGGTCATCTTCTCCTTCTTGGGCACCACGCGCTTGTTGCCGTATGCCTTGAGGTATGCCATTTTGCCGTGGCGCACCACGGCGAGAACGGCACCGGGTATGTACTCCTTGCTGATGGCTGCCTCGATGGCGGCATCGGCGTTGGCGAGACGTGCCGCGTCAAGCCCCACTTCCTCGGGGCTGACGCGCTGCAGTGGCTGTGCCACCGCCATGATGGCGGCGCAGAGCATCGCTGCTAAGGTGTGTGTGCGTTTCAGAATCATATAGTAGTGTTTTGCTTGTCGGTATGGTACGTATGTCGTGCCGTGTGTCAGTCGTCGCTGCGGCGGATGAGGAGACACAGCCCTATGAACGTGAACAGGGCGTTGAGGATGAGCAGCTCGTAGCTGAACTTGTAGCCGCCGAACCACTGCTCGGAGTGGGTCTGGAGCACGTAGCACAGCAGCGGCGACACTATGGCGGCCACCGGCACGAAGCGGTCGCGCACCTTGCGGCGCGTGAGTATGCCGAAGGCGAACATGCCGAGTATGGGGCCGTAGGTGTAGCTGGCCAGTACGTACACGGCATCTATGACGCTCGTGTTGTTGAGCAGGCCGAACACGAATATCACCACGGCCATGGTCACGGCCATGCCGAGGTGTACCTTCTGGCGCGTGGAGGCCAGGCGGTGCTCGTCGCCGCCGTCTTTCTTGTCGGCGGAGAGTATGTCTATGGTGAAGGAGGTGGTGAGCGCGGTGAGCGCGGAGCCCGCTGCCGAGTAGGCAGAGGAGAAGAGCCCGATGATGAAGAGTATGCCCACGCCTATGGGCAGGTACTCGCTGGTGGCCACGGAGGGGAACAGGTTGTCGCCGTGTGCGCTGATGCCCACGCTGGCAGCGAACTTGTAGAGCAGCACGCCGAGCATGAGGAACAGCAGGTTGATGACGAACTGGCACGCTATGCTCACCATCATGTTCTTCTGTGAGTCGCGGTAGTTCTTGCAGCTGAGGTTGCGCTGCATCATGTCCTGGTCGAGGCCGGTGGTGGCTATCATCGTGAACACGCCGGCGAGGAACTGCTTGAAGAAGTAGCGCTTGTCGTTGATGTCGTCGAAGAAGAACACCTGCGACATGTCGCTGCTGAATATCGAGCCTATCATGTCGCCCGCGCCGAGGTGCATCCTGCCGGCTATGAACACTATGCTGAGCACCACCGACAGTATGAGGCACAGCGACTTGAGCACGTCTGTCCATATTATCGACTTCACGCCGCCACGGAACGTGTAGAGCCATACGAGCAGAACGGTCACGAACACGTTGAGGGCGAACGGCAGATGCAGGGGCTCGAACACGAGAAGCTGGAGCGTGAGGCACACCAAGAACAGCCGCACCGACGCGCCGAGCATCTTCGACACGAAGAAGAACCATGCCCCCGTGCGGTACGACTTCAGCCCGAAGCGGTCCTCAAGATACTGGTACACCGACACGAGGTTCATGCGGTAGAACAGCGGTATGAGTATGAATGCTATGACCATCTGCCCCACTATGAAGCCCATGACCATCTGCAGGTACGAGAAACTCTTGTCGGCCACCATGCCTGGCACCG
The DNA here is from genome assembly GCA_022775985.1 of Prevotella sp. Lineage (GTDB taxonomy): Bacteria > Bacteroidota > Bacteroidia > Bacteroidales > Bacteroidaceae > Prevotella. The sequence goes on along the minus strand of JALFIM010000020.1, from coordinate 19,759 downwards.
ACACGAAGGTCACGCCCGATATGAACGAGCCCATCGTGGCCACTGCCACGACGTACCACTCGGACTTGCGGTTGCCCACGAAGAACCCTTGGTTGTCGGCCTTGCGGCCCGCCATGTAAGACACGGTGAACAGTAACACGAAGTAGGCCATTACGGTGATGGCGATAGTCAGCGGACTCATGATGATTGTGTATTAAGCGTTAATAAATAAGGTATAGCTCCGCGCGGCCATGACCGTGCGCGTACTTACAGGTCACACGGCTGGCAATGCGCCGGCATGAGAGCCGAGCGGCTTGCTCCGATAGCCGCGCCGCAGCTTATGTTATACAAAGATAATGCAAGTGCGAGAGCAATGGAGCTTGCTCTGATAGCCGCGCCGCAGCTTATGTTCTACAAAGGTAACGTGTTTTTGATAAAAGGACAAGCCCGCGACAGGGAATTTTGTCATCGGCGTCGAAAAATAAAAAAATGATGTTTTGGTATGCCCTATCGCCGATAAATTGTTACTTTTGTAAGCGTTAAAGGCGGTGCGCCTGTCATGTAGTAAGCATGCGGCGGCACCGCAGGATGTATCACACGGGGTGTGTGGCACGCTGCGACTTTGCTTTCAGACCGCTGCGGCAGTGCCACGACCCGACAACAGACAGAACACATGGCAATGAAATGTAGAATGCTATTGTTGCTGGCGGTGCTGATGATGGCCCTGCCGGCTTGCCGCGCGGCCGCTCCCGACGGCGGCGTGGTGGTGGGAGCGGCACGCACCGATGCTTATCTGCCGCTGCTCAAGGGCAAGCGCGTGGCGCTGTTCTCCAACCAGACGGGCGTGGTGGGCGACCGCCACGTGCTCGACGTGCTGCTTGACAACGGGGTGAACGTCGTAACGATATTCTCACCGGAGCATGGCTTCCGTGGAAAGGCCGACGCCGGCGAGAAGGTCAGCAGTTCGGTGGATGCCAAGACGGGCACGCCCATCTACTCGCTCTACGGTGTTAAGGGCGGAGCTCCAGATGATGAGGAGATGAGTAAGTTTGACGTGCTCGTCAGTGACATACAGGACGTGGGGCTGAGGTTTTACACCTATTATATTACTATGGTGAGGCTGATGGACCGCTGCGCCGAGTACGGCAAGCAGATGGTGGTGCTCGACCGTCCAAACCCCAACGGATTCTACGTAGACGGCCCCATACTCGACATGCGCTTCAAGTCGGGCGTGGGCAGTCTGCCCATACCGGTGGTGCATGGCATGACGCTCGGTGAGCTGGCACGCATGGTCAACGGCGAGCACTGGCTGGCCGATGGGCGCAAGTGCCGCCTCAAGGTGGTGACGTGCCAGGGCTACACCCACCAGACGCGCTACACGCTTCCCGTGCCGCCGTCGCCCAACCTGCCCAACATGAAGGCCATATACCTCTATCCGTCGCTGTGCTACTTCGAGGCCACCGACGTGAGCCTTGGCCGCGGCACCGACCTGCCGTTCCAACAGTTCGGCCACCCCGACATGAAGATATGCTCCTACCGCTTCACGCCCGAGAGCCGCGAGGGTGCGAAGAATCCGCCGCAGCTCGGGCACACCTGTTACGGATACAATCTCAGCCAGCTCTCCGACTCCGTGATATGGAGCCGTGGCTTAGACCTCAGCTACCTCATCAAGGCATACCGCATGCTCAATGTGGGCGACAAGTTCTTCACGCCTTTCTTCGAGAAACTCATCGGGGTAGACTACGTGCGCCCCTTGATAGAGATGGGGAAGAGTGCGGATGAGATAAAGGCGTGCTGGGCCAAGGACGTGGCCAAATTCAAGAAGCAGCGCCGCAAGTATCTGCTGTATAAGGAGTAAAAGTTGTGTGCTGTATGGATGAACGCAGTCCTCTGTACAGAAAAAGACAATATGTTGTACAGATAGATACGCTCTGCTGTACAGATAAAAACGCTCTGCTGTACAGATAAATATACTCTGCTGTATAGATAAATGCTGTGTGCTGTAACGCTTTGATAATCAGTATAATGCAAAACGGCCCATTTCGCACTGCGAAATGGGCCGTTTTGGCTCGTGAAATGGGCCGTTTCACGATGCGAAACGGCCTGTTTTGTATCTACTTCATTATCTCAATGGCTTTCTGTACTATATGGCTGCTGCCGTTGATGATGTCGAAGTACTGGCTCATGTCCCACAGGTCGCGTGCCACGAGGGCCTTGAGCTGCAGCTTGAGCTGCGGCATGGTCTGCTTGAGCTCGTCATCGTTCTTCGGCACTACCTTATCCTTGGCGGCATCGGCTATGAGCTTGTCTATGACATCCTTGGGCATCTCGAAACTCGACTTGAACTTCTCGAACGTGGGATAGCGGCGGCGCAGCTCGCTGCGGTGGCCGTCGATGTAGCGCAGGTTGGCGTTGATGATGAAGCTCTTGGCCGCAAGCTGACGGTGAAACGCCGTGTACTGCGTGGTGTCGAGGGGCACGAAGAAGTCGGGCATGATGCCTCCGCCGCCGTACACCACACGGTGGCGGCGCAGGGTGTAGCACTTCAGCGAGTCGGAGAAGTGTATGCTGTCGGCACTGTACAGCTCACCGTGCTTGTAGCGGTTCTCTATGTCCATCTCGTAGTCGGCCAGCTCACCCTTCTTGTAGGGCTTCTGTATGCAGCGGCCCGACGGGGTGTAGTAGTGGGCGATGGTCAGGCGTATCATGGAACCGTCCTTGAATTCTATCGGACGTTGCACGAGGCCCTTGCCGAACGAGCGGCGGCCTACCACCTGTGCGCGGTCTTGGTCCTGCAATGCGCCCGTGACAATCTCTGCGGCCGATGCCGAGTACTCATTGACGAGCACCGTGACGCGGCCGTCGAGCAGCCGTCCGTTGCCGTCGGCACGGTACTCCTGGCGCTTGGCACGCCGTCCCTCGGTGTACACTATGAGGTCGTTCTTGTGCAGAAACTCGTTCACTATGTCTACGGCAGCCTGCATATATCCGCCTCCATTGTCCTGAAGGTCGAGTATGAGGTCTTTCATTCCGTGGTTCTTCAGTGAGTCTACGCCCTCCATAAACTCCTTGTAGGTGGTGGCTCCGAAGCTGCCTATGCGTATGTATCCCAGCTTCGGGCGTATCATATACACTGCGTCGATGGTTTTTACGGGTATCTTGTCGCGCGTCACGACGAACGTCAGCTTGTCGGCTATGCCCCTTCTGATGACCGTAAGGCGCACCTTCGTGCCCTTCTTGCCGCGTAGGCGGCGCATCATCTCCTCGCGCTCCATCTTCACGCCTGCTATGGCGGTGTCGTTGACGGCTATGATGCGGTCGCCGGCCAGTATGCCCACCTTCTCCGACGGACCGCCCAGCGTGGGCTGTATGACGAGGAGCGTGTCTTGGGCCACGTTGAACTGTATGCCCACGCCCTCGAATGAGCCCTGCAAAGACTCCGTCATGGAGCGCGTCTGCTTGGCAGTGGTGTAGGAGGAGTGGGGGTCGAGTTTCTCAAGCATGCCACGGATGGCGTCCTCCACGAGTTTCTGCTCGTCCACGGAGTCTACATACAGGTTGGTGATGGCCATTTCGGCGATGTTCAGTTTGCGCACCGGCGACTCGTCGCCGAGGTTCAGGCGCAGCTGCGCCGACATGCTTATGGCGGCTGCGAGGGCCATTATCACTGTTAGTATTCTTTTCATCTGTCTGTTGGTGTTAGTGTGGTGATGTGCCTGACGTGGCCGTCAGGCCTTGGCGTCGGGCAGGGTCTCGTCGTCGGGGATGTCCTCCTCTATGACGAGATTGTCTATTATGAAGTTCTGACGCTCGGGAGTGTTCTTGCCCATATAGTAGGCAAGGAGCTTCTGTACTTGGTCGGTCTTGTGCAGGGTGACCTGTTCGAGCCGCATGTCGGGGCCGATGAAATGCACGAACTCCTCAGGGGAAATCTCCCCGAGGCCCTTGAAGCGCGTTATCTCAGGGTCGGGCCCGAGGTCGCGTATGGCCGCCAGACGCTCCTCCTCGGAGTAACAGTAGCGCGTGATGAAGTCGCTCTTGCGCTCCTTCTTGCCCAGACGCGCGTCTGCTTCCTGCACGGCCTTCTTGTCCTTTATCTTCGTTCGCCTGTTGCGGACGCGGAACAGCGGTGTCTGCAGTACGTAGACGTGCCCCTTCTTTATGAGGTCGGGGAAGAATTGCAGGAAGAAAGTGATGATGAGAAGGCGTATGTGCATGCCGTCTACATCGGCATCGGTGGCCACGATCACCTTGTTGTAGCGCAGGGTGTCGAGTCCTTCCTCTATGTCGAGGGCCGCTTGCAGGAGGTTGAACTCCTCGTTCTCGTACACCACCTTCTTCGTCAGGCCGTACGAGTTGAGCGGTTTGCCGCGCAGGGAGAACACGGCCTGGGTGTTCACGTCGCGGCTCTTGGTGATGCTTCCGCTCGCGGAGTCGCCCTCTGTGATGAATATCGAGCTCTCCTCCTTGCGGTCGTTCTTGGCATCGGAGTAGTGTATGCGGCAGTCTCGCAGCTTGCGGTTGTGCAGGTTGGCCTTCTTGGCACGCTCGCGGGCTATCTTCGTGACCCCGGCCATGGCCTTGCGCTCCTTCTCGCTCTCCTCTATCTTCTGCTTCATCACGTCGGCCACGTCGGTGTGTATGTGCAGGTAGTTGTCCACCTCGCGCTTCACGAAGTCGCCGATGTACTTGTTTATGCTCTCGCCCCCGGGCGACATCTGCAGCGAGCCGAGCTTTATCTTGGTCTGGCTCTCGAACATCGGCTCCTCCACGTTGACTGCTATGGCGGCTACGAGACCGTTGCGTATGTCACCGTACTCGTAGTTCTTGCCGAAGAACTCCTTTATGGTGCGTGCTATGTGCTCCTTGAACGCGCTCTGGTGCGTGCCGCCCTGCGTGGTGTGCTGGCCGTTGACGAAGGAGTGATACTCCTCGCCATACTGGTTGGTATGGGTGAAAGCTATCTCTATGTCGTCGCCCTTCATGTGGATGATAGGGTACAGGCCCTCGTTGGTCATGGTGTCGTTGAGGAGGTCAACGAGGCCGTTCCGGCTCACTATGCGGCGGCCGTTGTACATTATGGTGAGCCCGGTGTTGAGGTAGGTGTAGTTGCGCAGCATGGTCTCCACGATGTCATCGTGGAAGCGGTAACCCGTGAACAGGGTGTTGTCGGGCTGGAAGAATATGTACGTACCGTTCTCGTCGTCGGACTTCTGGGTGCTGTCTGACTTGAGAACGCCGCGCTCGAACACGAGCGCCCGCACCTTACCCTCGCGGTATGACCTCACTTCGAAGCGCGTGCTGAGGGCGTTGACGGCCTTCACGCCCACGCCGTTGAGTCCCACGCTCTTCTTGAACGCCTTGGAGTCGTACTTGCCTCCCGTGTTGAGCACGCTCACAGCCTCCACGAGTTTGCCCTGCGGTATGCCGCGTCCGTAGTCGCGCACGCTGACGCACAGGTCGTCGGTGATGTCTACCTCAATGCGTTTGCCGGCGTTCATCTTGAACTCGTCTATGGAGTTGTCTATCACCTCCTTGAGCAATACGTATATGCCGTCCTCGGGCAGGTTGCCGTCTCCCAGTCTGCCTATGTACATGCCGGGGCGCGTCCTCACGTGCTCCATGTCCGACAGGTGGCGTATGTTGTCGTCGGTATAGTCTGCCGTGGCCCCGTTGGCGGCCTCCGTGGCGTTGTATTCGATGTCTTTCATATCAGAGGTTTTTCTTGTAGCACTTGCGGCGTTTGTGCAGTATGGGGTTGAGCGGGCCCCACTGGTTCTGCACGCTCTCGTTCGTCTCCATCTCCACCTGGGTCTCTCCCCACTCGAAACCGTATGCCTGATAGCGCGGTATGAGGTCGGCGAAGAGCAGGGCGTTGGCTCCCTTGGCGCGGTACTCCGGCCTCACTCCGAGCAGCAGCAGGTCTACGTACTTGGTCTTGTGCTGTTTGATGGCACGCAGCACGTGCCACCATCCGAAGGGCAGCAGACGGCCTCGGCGGCACTTCTGCAGTGCCCTCGACAGCGAGGGGATGCTTATGCCCATGCCCACCATCTTGTTGTTGGCGCCGCGGTCCTCTATTACGGTGATGAGACTGAGGTCGGCCAGCGGGAAGTACATGTTGACATACTGCTCTATCTGGCGGTCGCTGAGTTCGGAGAACCCATACAAGTCCTTGTACGTCTCGTTGATGAGCTGGAATATCTGGTTGCCGTAGCCGCCCTCGAACACGTCCTTCTTGGTGAGCTTGCGGATGTGCAGGTTGTAGCGCCGCTGTATCATGTCGGCCACCTTGGCGTACTTCTCGGGCACGGTCTTGGGCACGTAGAGCTTGTACTCCACGTACTTGTTGTCGGTGGTGAAGCCGTCCATGGCCTCTATGTGGCGCGGGTAGTACTCATAGTTGTATATCGTGGCCATGGTGCCGAGCTGGTCGAAGCCCTCGGTGAGCATGCCCTCGGGGTCCATGTCGGTGAATCCGAGCGGCCCCACGATTTCTTCCATTCCTTTCTCGCGACCATAGTCCTCCACGGCCTTGATGAGTGCTGCCGACACCTCGGTGTCGTCTACGAAGTCTATCCATCCGAAGCGCACCGACTTGCGGCCCCACTTGTCATTGGCCTTGTGGTTGATGATGGCTGCCACGCGGCCCACGATGCGGCCCTCCTTGTATGCTAAGAAATATTCGGCTTCGCAGAAGTCGAAGGCGGCATTGCGGTCCTTGCGCAGAGTGTTGAGCTCGTCGCTGTATAGGTTGGGCACGTCATAGGCGTTGCCTTCGTAAAGGTCGTAGTGAAACTCGATGAACTTCTTGAGGTCATAACGCGTCTCGACCTTCTTGATTTGTACTGCTGACATTGTGCGGAATTTGTGTTTTACGGAATGTTCTGATACTTGTGTTTAAACGTGCAAATATAATAAATAAAAAGGAACTAATCAAGAAAAAGCGTCAAAATCTCTTCCCCACCATGATGACGTGGCTCTTCGCCGCCGTGGTGGTGCCGAATATGTAGGTGTCGCCGCCGTCGGTCAGGGCGAGCCTTCGGCGCAGGGCCTCGGCGGTGAGGGGGAAGTTGCGCACGGCCACATTGGCCTTGCTGATTCCGGCCAGCCGCTTGCGCAGCACCTTCTTGTTCATGCCGCACACCGTCTCCATGCGGAACCGCCGCCCGGGGAATCCGTCTACCTGCCGCCGCGACACGAACAGGTGGCTGTTGGCGGCCACTGCCTCCAGTCCGAAAGCCTCGGCCACGGCCCCGAACGCGCCGGCCTTCATCACCGCGGCGTTGGGCTCGTAGAGCCACAGTGGCTCATCTGCCGACACCGTGGGGCTGCCGTCAGTGGCCGCCGCTGCCCAGTCGCCGGCTGCTATGGGGCATGGCATGCGCGTAGCTTGCTCCGTGGTGGCAAACACCGCATCGTCATTGGCGCACACGAGGCGCACGTCGCCGCAGCCTCCAGCCGTCATCACGAGCAGCAGCTCCTTGCACTCGCCTCCCGTGGCCACGATATGCACCTCGGTCACGGCCCCGTGCATGTCGGCCACGGCCTTGTGCCAGTCGAGCATGGGCGACAGCTTGACCATCACCACGGCGGCCTTGGCCGTGAGCAACGGGCGCAGCGCCGCCGCGTCTGGCGTGCAGTCGGCTATGGCCACGGTCTTGGCTCCGTGGCTGTCGCGGCGTGCCGGGTCGAGGAATATGGCCGTGAGCGGCGGAGTCTGCTTCAGGAATGCCGCGCCGTCGGTGCACACCACGCCCGCGTTGGCCATGCCCATGACGCTGAAGTTGTGGCTGGCCAGACGGCAGAGCCGCTCATCGCGCTCCACGTATGTGGCACGGCCGAACTGCCGCGACATGTACATGAAGTCTATGCCGAAGCCCCCCGTGAGGTCGGCGAAGGCAGTGCGTGCCCTGTCCGTGACCCCAGCCTCGGTCACGAGCCGCGCCATGAGCCGCGCCTTGTAGCACGCCGTGGCCTCCGACGAGCACTGCTCCATGGAAAGGTGCGGCGGAAACACTATGCCGTCGGTGGCCGCCAGTGACGGCAGCTTGGCGCGTGCCGTCTGCCATCCTGCTATCTGGTCGAGGGCGTATGGCATGTCTATGGCGGCATCGGGGCAGCCCCTCAGTGCCAGCATCCGCACGTCGTCGGTGCGGTGGGCGGTGATAAACTCCTCTGTATTCACTTTATTACCTTGTAGTATTTCTTGGCCGTGGCGCGTGACACGAGGTTGAAGTGCCACCACTCCGTGCGCAGCGGCATGAACCCTCCGTATGTCATCACCTCGCGGAGCAGCCGCCTGTTGGCGCGAGCCTTGCTGCTTATGCGGTGCTGCGCCACGAGTGTGGCCTCGGCATCGATGTGCGCCTCGCGGCCCATGTAGTCTATCTTGGTGCCCATGTCGAGCGTGTCGCCGTGCTCGTCGCAGATGGTTATGTCTACGGCCAGACCGTAGTTGTGCATGCCGCCACCGTGTGCCGGGTTGCTCACGTATATGTCCTTGGGCGTGTTCTTCACCTTGTCCCACATAACCTGCTGTATGCTCATGGGGCGTGCGGCGTCGTACACCTTCAGGCTGAGGCCCGGCCGCAGCTGGCGGAGCCTTGCCTGCGCCTTGGCGAGGGCCTTGGCGGCCTTGGGGTGGAGGTAAGCCTCGCGCAGGTCGGAGTAGAGCACCGTGCCCGTGAAGTTGTCGGCACGCGAGTACATCAGCGACACCTTGATGGAGGGGTCGGCATCCTGCACGTTGGTGTAGCCCGCCTTGGCGAGTCTCTGCGCCGTGGCGCTGAGGTGCCCTGCTGCGGTGGCGCGGCGTGTCGTGCCCTGTGCCACGAATACGGCGGCGGTGAGGGCGAGGAGTAAAACCAGTTTTCTCATAACGGATGCAAACTTACACAAAAAATTCAACATACGGTCACATTGCCGTGTCATTTCTCCCGACAGGCAGTGCAGCCCGTGCCGCACGGAGGGGTGGAAAGGGCGTGATATGGCCTTTATGGAGTTGAAAAACATGCCTGAAAAACTTACTTTAGCATTGCTTTTGTTTTTGTTAAAGTGCTGATAACAAGCTATTTGGTATTTTAAGTAGTTTACTTTTAAATTTACTGACTATTGGCGCGTATTACAATAACGATTATCTTTGCACACGTAATTGAAAGCGAACTTATTCATATCATTATATTTTTCAGTTATAATATTGGGGTTATTTATAAATCGAATACCCGACGGCATGTTCGCGAGAATGTTCGCACGGGTTTAAGTTTTGTGATAACAATGTATCTTACAAATCAGAATTGTCGTCCGCTTAAGTGATTAAGCGGCGACATTTTTTCCACAACGGCATTCGCATCTTATCCTATACATTCAGGGGTAATTGCAAAAACAAACGAAACGTGATATAGACCGCATTCATAGATAGGTTATTAGTGAAAAGATAGATGGATTGATAACGATAAGTATTGGTCCGTTCTTAGAGGTTGTAAAGGTTGAGGGATGACATTGCGTTTGTGGTTGTGGAAAAAATCTTCTCCTCCTGACGTGAGGAGAGCGCAATACGCGCAAATACGCTGATGCCGCATCGCCCATGAGGGTGGTGCGGCATCAGCGTATTTGCGTATATGGGTATATGTAAACGCGTGTCTGAGTGTCGGTGAACGCATGCCTGCGCGTCGGTGAACGCATGCCTGCGCGTCAGTGAACGCACGTCTGTGTGCCAGTGCCCGCGTATCGGCGTGCTATGCCTCCTCCTTGCGGTAGAACGAAGCCACCTCCTCTGCGAACTGCTTGCCCGGCAGCAGCGCGTTGCGGCGCGTCTTCAGACGGTAGTTGTATATTGTCTGCGGCGAGTAGTGCAGGAATTCGGCTATGCGCACGCTGTCGGTTATGCCTATGCTCACGAGCGCGTAGATGCGCAGTTCGGGGTTGAGCACCTGCGGGTCGGCCAGCGTGACGCGGCACTCGGGCTTGAGCAGGGAGTTGAACCGCTCTATGAAGTCGGGGTGCGTGGAGACGAACGCTATGTCGAAGTGGCGGTAGAAGTCGCCGAGCAGACTCTCTATGTTGCTGCCCGAGGCGAGCATGGAGCGTGCCTTGTCTACCTTGCCGGCGGTGATGAGGTTGAACACCGTCTTCTTGAACGCCGACACGTCGCTGATGTACTGCGACACGAGCCAGTAGGCGTCAAGAAACCGCTTGTTGCGCCGCTCTATCTCCTTGGTGAGCTTGTCGTTGCCCTCGCGCAGCTGCTGCTGCATGACCTTGGCGCTGTCTACCATCTCTCGCAGCTTGTAGTTGCCATCGCGCACCTGTTGCAGCATGTACATCTGCCTGATGCCGCGCTTGCGCAGTATGACGACGGTCACCACCACCGCGCCTATGGCCATGATGAGCAGCACGATGACCGTGAGCATGGCGTTGCCGCGCCTCACGAGCTTCTTCTCGTAGCTCGCCGCTATGAGCGAGTGTATGTTCACGATGTCGAGGCTGCGCCCTATGTCCTTGTATATGCGCACGTTGTCGGTGCATGCCTTCACGTAGTTGGCCGCCCGCTGGCTGCCCTTGTCTATCTGCGGCGTGTAGAGCAGGGCGATGAGCGATGCCGCCTCGTGGTTGGCAGACCCTATGTCGTTGATGGCCGAGCGTATGAGGCAGTGTGCCCTGGCTTGCTCGTCGCCGCGCCGCTGGTATATGTTGGCGAGGGCCATGTATATCATGGCCGCGTCTGCCGATGGCTGACTCATGCCGCGAAGGAGCTCTGTGAGCTGCCGCGACAGGTCGCGTCCGGTGAATATGGCAGTGTAGTAGGTGCGCCGCCACGACCATTCGGGCAGACAGTCCACGTATTTGCGCCACGGCGTGCGGCTGAGGAGGCGCGTGTCGGCCGTTCCGCCATTGCTCCTCTGCATGCCGTGTCGTGCGTAGTACTCGAGGTATGCCACCGCTATGCCGGCCTTGATGCCTGGCGGCAGATGCTCGATGCCGCTTATGGCGGCCAGCGCGTTGCCGGCCCTCATGTCGTCGCCGCGCAGCGTGAGCACCAGGGCCCTGCCTGCCTCGGCCTCGGTGGCCTCGGCCTCCATGCCGCCCTTGCGTGCTATGGCGTAGCAGCGGTCGGCGTAGGCTATGGCGGAGTCGGCGTTGTACTTCAGGTACTGCTCGTATATCTTGTGCGCCCCGCGGTACATGTCGGCGTATGACACGCACCCGGCGAGGGCCATCTTGTACTCGGCGATGTCCTTCTCCTTCTTGTGGGCATACGTGGCCCGCTCGGCCACAGCCTTGTCCAGCTCCTTGAAGTCGGCCTCCAGGTCGTAGTCGGACGCGCGTGCAGCCGGCATGATGAGCATGATGAGGAGTAGTATGAGTGTGGCTTTCTTCATTATTATTGTATTTTCCTGTTTGTATAGAGGGGATGCGTCGGGGCGGGCGTACGCATGGCGCACTGGCGGAGGGGCGTGCCTGGCGGTGCGTCAGTGCAAATGTAGTCAAAAATATCGGGCTGACGGTGATTTTTCGTAATGTTTAACGTTAGGGCTGACTCTTCAGCTGCGTTACGTCAACGCCTCCGTGCGGCATGCGTGTGCGTGCCGCACGGAGGCGTGTGCTTGGTGCCGTGGTATCGGGCCGTGGCGGTCAGCGTGCCGTGTGCTTGTCGTACTTGCCGTCTACTATCACGTCCTTCACGGCGTTGAGGTACCCGAAGCCGAACTCAGCGTCGGGCAACAGGTACGAGCCTTCCACCCATTCGTTCCACGCGTTGATGGTGATAATCTGCGGCTGTTGCGGATGCCTGTCGAGATACTCCTTGGCCCGCTGCAGGTAGCAGGCGAAGGCTTGCGGCGAGCGGTTGTAGTGTACGAGGTCTTTCTTGCCCTTGGCAGGGAAGCGCGGCGTGTCGTCCCATCCTATCGTGGCGTTGGGCAGGAAGGGAATGTCGCACTTCGCGTCCCACTGGTCGATGAAGTCCATGGACTCCTTGCCCCACGACAGGTAGTCCTCGTTGGCGCGGAATCCCCAGTTGTACTCCGTGATGGTGGCGGCTCCGAGCTGCCGCGCCTTGCCTATGAAGTCGTCGCTGGTGGGGAGGAACGTCATCATCTGCAGGTGTACGCCCCCGAACCCGGCCTCGCGGCACTTCTCGTCGAGGTAGGCTATGCCCTTGCGTGCCTCCTCGGGCGAGCCGAAGGTCTTGATGAGGTTGCCGGTGTCGAACACGGCGAACACCGGCTTGCCGTCTATCTTCAGGTAGTTGGGCTGCTTGAAGTACTGCCTTATGATGCGCTCCACCACTATGCGCCAGTTGTCCCAGTCTATGGCCCCGGCCCACAGGCGCGACGTGTCGTCCTTGTAGCGGTGTACGTTCCAGTAGTTGCGTGGCACGTCGTGGTCGGCCCACATGATGTAGAAGTGCATCTTGCGGTTGTTGGCGGCCTTGAGGAACCCGTCGTTGATGCACCCCTCGAGGAAAGGCCCGTTGTTGAACCAGTACCAGTCGAAGATGAACGTGTTGACACCGTGCTCCGTGGCGGTGTCTATCCACCGCTCCATGACCTTCGGGTCGTCGTCGTGCTCATAGCCCCACAGCGGCACCTTGGGCTGGTAGTGGCCCTCGAAGCGCGGCGTGCCCTTCTTTATGATTTCCCATTCGCCGTGGCCCTCGGGCCACAGCACCTCCTGCCCCATCTTGTCGTTGTGGCACGACGGCCAGATGTAGGCGGCTACTGTGTACTTCTGCTTGGCGGGTTTCTGCCGGGCGGAGCCGGGCGTCGCGGCCATGAGCATGGCTAAGGAGCATGCCGCGGCCAGAGCTGAGATGATGTGTTTTGTCATTGTCGGTAAGTTTTCTGTTAATGGTGTGGTAATTGCCGCACCGTCGTGCGGCGCGGTCGGCGCGGCAGCATCGGCCGCCTCGTGAGTGCAAAGGTAATGATTTTCCGCGACAAACGGGCATGCATGGCCTGGAAAAACACTCTGTCGCCATCGGGGAATGTGGCGGGTTTGTGGCAGCTGTTATGCCATGTCCTCCTCTTGTTTGTGTCTGTGTGTGTAACGTATTGGTAGCCAGTGTGTTGTAAAACGGCCCATTTCGCGTTGCGAAACGGGCCGTTTCATCGTGCGGAATGGGCCGTTTTGCAGCGCGGAATGGGCCGTTTTGGATTGCGGTAGTACGTCACCACAATGCTATCTTGCCTGCTGCCCCCAAATCGAGCGTGGCTGTTGCGATGCCCAAAGCCTGGAATACGCGGCTCATCACGGGGATGGTGATATTTGTCCTGCCACTCTCCAGCCGGCAAATCTGCGACCGTTGCACGCCGACACGCTTGCCAAGTTCGTCCTGTGTGAGGTTTTGTGCCAGGCGAGCCTTGCGGATAGCCTCCCCTAAGTAGTAGGAGTTGACCTCCTCTTTGAGTTGCTCTTCCATGGCATCTCGTCTGGGAGTGCCTTTCTTGCCCCATACTTCGTCAACCATGGTTGACAGTGGGGTTAAATTCATCTTTGCCATATCTATTTATGTTTTTGCTCAAAATACATTCTTCTTATTCCTTCCGCTTTCGTTATTTCCTTAGACGGCGTTTTCTGGGTATTCTTTACTATGCCATGAGTCGCGATAATAAGAGTGTCAGTCTCTGTGTCCCAAAAAGAGAATAACCGATAGCAGTTGCCGTTAAACAGCGTGCGAAACTCCCAGATGTCAGTACCTTCCAACTTCTTGAAGAGTTCCTTGTCCATGATGCCTTGTTCTATCTTCAGATAGTTGTAGGTTATCTTCTCCTGTACTTTTTGTGGCAGGGAGCGGATGAATGTCGAGGCTTAGTCCATTATCACTACCTTGATTTGGTGATTTCCCATATTGTATAGTATTATGTTGCAAAGATAAACGATTGTTTCTTGATGACGCAACAACGAGGAGAATAATTTGTCGCATTCAGTCAAATTTAACATTTCTATGCGTGTGCCGCCACATATTATATATATGTATGGCAGACGGCGGCAAAAAGGGACGGCATGGCACTAATTCGGCCACGGCATATGCGGCATGGCAAGACGGTCAATAAAAAACAAAAAAATATTTGTGTACGTTCGGAAATATTCGTAACTTTGCACCATTCAGAGGAATGAGGGGCTCGCCAAGAGTTCCTCATTTTTTGATAGCTGTGGCCGCGGGCATGCCATGAGTGGCGTGCTGGCTTTCGCGAAAATCCTTTTTTTCTTCAGCAGACGGGGCGCGACGCGCCGCCGCCACTACACGAAAGAAGCACGGCCCGAGCGATATGACGACAGAATAACCGGCGTGACGCACCGCAGCCACGCCATAATAATAATGTATGATAGACAAGAACACCGTAAAATCAATCGTCGACGAATGGCTCAGCGACAAGGAGTACTTCCTCGTCGACATTGAGGTTAGCCCCGACGACCGCATCGTCGTGGAGATAGACCATGCCGACGGAGTGTGGATAGAAGACTGTGTAGACCTCAGCCGGTACATAGAGGACCACCTCAGCCGTGATGAGGAGGACTATGAGCTCGAGGTGGGCTCGGCAGGACTGGGCCAGCCGTTCAAGGTGCCACAGCAGTATGAGTGCTGCGTGGGCAAGGAGGTGGAAGTGCTCGACGGCGACGGACGCAAGGTGCGCGGGCTGCTCAAGAGCGTAGACGGCAACGACTTCGTGGTGACAGCGAGGGAGAAGGTGAAGGTGGAGGGGAAGAAACGCCCCCAGCTCGCCGACGTGGATCATGCATACCAGATGGACAAAGTAAAATACACAAAATATCTAATAAGTTTCAAGTAAAGCTATGGCAGCAATAAAGAAAGACGAGACCGTGAGTATGTTCGACTCGTTCAAGGAATTCAAGGAGACCAAGAACATCGACCGTACCACGTTGGTGAGCGTGCTTGAGGAGAGCTTCCGCAACGTGCTGGCCAAAATATTCGGTAGCGATGAGAACTTCGACGTCATCGTGAACCCCGACAAAGGCGATTTCGAGATATACCGCAACCGCGTCGTCGTGGCCGACGGCGAGGTGCAGGACGAGAACAAGGAGATAGCACTCAAGGACGCACGCAAGATAGAGCCCGACTATGAGGTGGGCGAGGACGTGTCGGAGCCCGTAGACTTCAGCAAGTTCGGCCGCCGCGCCATACTCAACCTGCGCCAGACCCTCGCCTCCAAGGTGCTGGAGCTGGAGCACGACTCGCTCTACAACAAGTACAAGGACCGCGTAGGCCAGGTCATTGCCGGCGAGGTGTACCAGGTGTGGAAGCGCGAGGTGCTGGTCGTAGACGACGAGAACAACGAGCTTATACTCCCCAAGGCCGAGCAGATACCCAGCGACGTGTACCACAAGGGCGAGACCGTGAGGGCCGTCATACTGAGCGTGGACAACGAGAACAACAACCCCAAAATCATACTCTCACGCACCAGCCCCATGTTCCTGCAGCGGCTTCTTGAGGCAGAGGTGCCCGAGATAGCCGACGGCATAATAAGCATCCGCCGCATAGCACGCATGCCGGGCGAGCGTGCCAAGATAGCCGTAGAGAGCTACGACGACCGCATAGACCCCGTAGGAGCATGCGTAGGCGTGAAGGGCAGCCGCGTGCACGGCATCGTGCGCGAGCTCGGCAACGAGAACATAGACGTCATCAACTACACCGCCAACACACGCCTGTTCATACAGCGTGCCCTCAGTCCGGCCAAGGTGTCGAGCATCAACATCGATGACGAGAACCACAAGGCCGAGGTGTTCCTCAAACCCGAGGAGGTGAGCCTCGCCATCGGCCGCGGCGGTCTCAACATCAAGCTCGCGTCAATGCTCACGGAGTACACCATCGACGTGTTCCGCGAGGTGGAGGAAGGAGCCGAGGAGGAGGACATCTACCTCGACGAGTTCGCCGACGAGATAGACCAGTGGGTCATCGATGCCATCAAGAGCATCGGGCTCGACACCGCCAAGGCCGTGCTCAACGCGCCGCGTGAGATGCTCGTGGAGAAGGCCGACCTCGAGGAGGAGACCGTAGACTACGTACTCAAGGTGCTCCGCGCAGAGTTTGAGAAGTGACAAGTTGCCACACACCACCTCCCTGCACACGGACGCGGACCTGAGCCGCGCCCGCGGGGCGCGGCGGAGGAATACAGATAAATATAAAAAAATGACTATATGCGCAGGGCAGTGCGGCGCGTGACACCGCGGCAACCGGGCACCGCCACAGGCACCGACAGCGCATGATGAACGATAAAAATACATAATGAGCATCAGGTTAAACAAAGCATTAAGCGAATTGAACATCGGTCTTCAAACGGCAGTTGAATTCCTTGAGAAACGAAGTGAACTGGGAGAGGTGAAGCAGGAACTCAGCTTCAAGCTCAACGACAAGCAGTACGACGCGCTCGTCGAGGCTTTCAAGCAGGACAAGGAGATACGCAATCAGGCCGAGAAACTCTCGCAGAAGAAGCCCAAGGAGAAGAAATCCTCCGACAAAGCCGCCGGCGGCACACGCGCCGACGGACTCGTCCGCACCACCCAGCAGTACAAGCCGCTGGGCAAGATAGACCTTGACAGCATAGGCAAGAAGCGTGCTGCCGTTGTCCCTGGTGCTCAGAACGCAGCTAAGAGCGCGAAGGCAGAGGCTGCTGCCGTCAGCCACAAGCCAGCCGACAAGCCGCATGCCGACAGCCGCCCGGCACAGGCCGCGCAGCAGTCGCAGCCGCAGCCCAAGCAGCCGCAGCCCGAAGTGCAGAAGGCACAGGCCGCTGCCGCCGTACAGGCCAAGCCCGAACCCAAGCCCGAGGCACCCGCACAGGCCACGGCACAGGTCCCTGCAGACAGCCAGGCGGCCACTGCCGACCAGAAGCCGGCCTCCGAGCGCACGCCGCTCGAGCAGCGTCATCTGGCACAGCAGCAGAAGTCTGACGACATATTCACCACCAAGAGCGAGAAGCGCATGCTCAGCACGCCCAAGGTGAACGTGCTCGGCAAGATAGACCTCGCCTCGCTCAACCAGAGCACACGCCCCAAGAAGAAGTCGAAGGAGGAGAAGCGCAAGGAACGCGAGGAGAAGGCGCAGCAGCAGCGCGGCGAGAAGAAGAAGCGCGAGCGTATAAATAAGGTGAAGGTGGACATCAACGCCGCCGCCAACCAGGGCCAGCATGGCGGAAAGGGCGGCAATGGCGGTGCCGGCAACGGCAAGAAGAAGAAAAACCGTAACCGCAACCAGAAGCCGGCAGAGGTGTCTGATGAGGACGTAGCACGCCAGGTGAAGGAGACGCTCGCACGCCTCACCAACAAGCAGAACCAGAACAAGAAGGGCGCCAAGTACCGCAAGGAGAAGCGCGAGGCCGTGCAGGAGAAGCTCAATGAGGAGATGCGTGAGGAGCGCAAGGAGAGCAAGGTGCTGAAGCTCACGGAGTTTGTGACCGTCAGCGAGCTTGCCACCATGATGAATATCAGCGTCAATCAGGTCATCGGCACGCTCATGAGCGTAGGCATCATGGTGTCTATCAACCAGCGTCTCGACGCGGAGACCATCAACCTCGTGGCTGAGGAGTTCGGGTTCAAGACCGAGTATGTAAGTGCCGAGGTGCAGGAGGCCATCACAGAGGAGGCCGACGACGAGAACGACCTCGTGCCGCGGGCTCCCATCGTGACCGTAATGGGACACGTAGACCACGGTAAGACATCACTCCTCGACTACATCCGCAAGACAAACGTCATAGCAGGTGAGGCCGGAGGCATCACACAGCACATCGGAGCATACAACGTGAAGCTCGAGGACGGGCGCAAGATAACCTTCCTCGACACCCCGGGACACGAGGCGTTCACCGCCATGCGTGCCCGTGGAGCACAGGTCACTGACATCGCCATTATCATCATCGCGGCCGACGACAGCGTCATGCCCACCACCAAGGAGGCCATAGCGCACGCACAGGCCGCCAACGTGCCCATGGTGTTTGCCATCAACAAGATAGACAAGCCGGGCGCCAACCCCGACAAGATACGCGAGGACCTCGCCAACATGAACCTCCTCGTGGAGGAGTGGGGCGGCAAGTACCAGTGCCAGGAGATAAGCGCCAAGAAGGGCGTGGGCGTGAAGGAGCTGCTCGACAAGGTGCTCCTCGAGGCCGAGATGCTCGACCTCAAGGCCAACCCCAACCGCAAGGCCACCGGCTCCATCATAGAGTCATCGCTCGACAAGGGCCGTGGATACGTGTCTACGGTGCTCGTGAGCAACGGTACGCTGCGCGTCGGCGACAACATCATAGCCGGAACGAGCTACGGACGTATCAAGGCCATGTTCAATGAGCGCAACTCCCGCATAGAGTCGGCAGGTCCGGCAGAGCCCGCTATAATCCTCGGACTCAACGGAGCACCCACCGCCGGCGACTCGTTCCACGTGCTCGAGACGGAGCAGGAGGCCCGAGAGATAGCCAACAAGCGTCTGCAGCTGCAGCGCGAGCAGGGACTCCGCACGCAGAAACGCCTCACGCTGTCGGACATCTCGCACCGTATAGCGCTCGGATCGTTCAAGGAGCTCAACATCATCGTCAAGGGAGACACCGACGGAAGTATCGAGGCTCTCAGCGACTCGTTCATCAAGCTCTCCACGGAGAAGATTAAGGTCAACGTCATATACAAGGCCGTGGGACAGATTTCGGAGAGCGACGTGACGCTCGCCGATGCCTCCGACGCCATCATCGTGGGCTTCCAGGTGCGCCCGTCGGCCGCTGCCCGCAAGCTCGCCGAGCAGGAGGGCGTGGAGATAAACACCTACTCCGTGATATACGATGCCATAGACGACGTGAAGTCGGCCATGGAGGGTATGCTCGACAAGGTGAAGAAAGAGGTGCTTACAGGCCAGGTGGAGGTACGCGAGGTGTACAAGATATCGAAGGTCGGCACCGTGGCCGGCTGCTTTGTCACCGAAGGCAAGGTACACCGTGCCGACCGTGCCCGCGTCATACGCGACGGCATAGTGGTGCATACCGCCGACATCGCCGCCCTCAAGCGCTACAAGGACGACGTGAAGGAGGTGGCCACCAACTTCGAGTGCGGTATCTCGCTCGTCAACTTCAATGACATTCAGGTGGGCGACATACTCGAGACATTCACCGAGATAGAGGTCAAGCAGACGCTGTAAGCACGGCCGTCCGTGACCTGACGACATGCGATGATACACAGAAGGCCGTGTGAGGATAGACTCTTGACACGGCCTTAAAACGTAAGATGACTGATATGACGACACATCTCACCGCCTGTACCGCTGCCATGGGCGCGGCAGCAGCGCGGCGTATCGCATAAACATACAGCAGAAATGGAAAATAAAGACATAAAGAACGCATACGTGCGCCAGGTGGCCGATCAGAAATATGAGTACGGCTTCACCACCGACGTGCATACGGACATCATAGAGAGAGGACTCAACGAGGATGTCGTGCGCCTCATCTCGCAGAAGAAGGGTGAGCCGGAGTGGATGCTTGAGTTCAGGCTGAAGGCCCTGCGCTACTGGCAGACGCTCAAGCAGCCGACGTGGGGACACGTCCACCTGCCTGAGATAGATTATCAGGCCATTTCCTACTATGCCGACCCTCTGGCCAAGAACAGTGCCGACAAGAAGGACATAGACCCCGAGCTGATGAAAACGTTTGACAAGCTCGGCATACCACTCGAGGAGCGTCTGGCCCTGAGCGGCGTGGCAGTGGATGCCATCATGGACTCGGTGTCGGTGAAGACCACGTTCAAGGAGAAGCTCGCCGAGAAGGGAATAATATTCTGTTCCATA
>JALFIM010000015.1 GCA_022775985.1 Prevotella sp. | reverse complement strand
TCGGCAGTCTGGTTGGCTTTTATCTTGCGCTTCACGAGGGTCTGCGTTTTGTTCAGGCGGTCTATGTAGCTTGCGCATAGGTCTATGAACAGCTTCACGAGGGTCTCGCGGTGTGCGTTGGTATCCATGAGGGTGGTGTTGAGCCGTCCTAATCTTTCGTTGAGGCTCTGCAGCTTCTCGTTGCTCTTGGCGAGCTTCAGGCGGTGTGCCGACAGCTGGTTGTTCTGCTTTATCATGAATATGGCCGAGCATGCAAGGATGGCAAACAGCACCGATATGGTCCACAGCGCGATATTGCGGTTGTGGCTGCGCTCGTTGATGGTCTGCTGGTAGGCATTGAAAATTGTGGGCAGCCGCTGCGATATCTCCAGCATGTGCAGTCGGCTGTGGTAGAATTTGGCATCGTCCATTGACACCTTTATATATCGTTCGGCGCGTTGCAGGTCGGCATTGGGCATGTCGAAGATGTACACGGCGAGCCGTTGCAGCGCGAGGTTCTCCTTCGTGCAGTTCTTTATGTCGCTGATGGCGGCGAGCACCATGTAGTGCTTGAAACCCTCCATGTCGCCATTCTTCTTGCATTTCTGGGCTATGGCGTACGATGCCATGGCATATACGCGGCTCTTTTGGGGATGGTTCTGCAGTATGAGCTTGTAGTAGTGTATGGCTTTTTTCTCATCGGGCTTCACGTAATTGTAGTATTCGGCCAGGTAGTAGTTGTACAGGTCGTAATTTGGGGTCATAATCTTTATGCATTGCTCGAGGTAGTAGTTTGACCTTTTGCTGTACTCCTTGCCGTACACCTCATTGCCGCTGTACGATGACCACATGGAGTATATCTCATGTGATATGAAGTAGTAGCGGAACAGCATGTAGTCATTGAGTTCGTCCTTGTCTACGCTTTCTATGCAGTCTACGGCCTCGCTGTACAGCCCTCCGAATGCCAGCAGCTCCGACTTGAGCAAGGTGTTGAGAGCGGTGTAGTACCTGTTGCCGGTCCGTTGGGACAGCTCCAGGCTCTTGTTTACGTACACCATGGCTGAGTCGTACTGGTACACGTAGTACATCTGGTACAGATTGTAGTAAGCCTCAAGCAACCGTCTCTCGCTTCTTATGGTTGCTATGTCTCTCTTCTTGTCGCGTATCTCATCTTCTTTGTGCTGCGTTATGGCCTCCTTCTGGTCCAGTGCAAGGTCGAGACTGTCGAGGTCGGCATCTTCTTTGGCCACAGCCACCGTGGGTGTCAAAAGTAAGATGAATAGTAATATCCTTATCATGTAAGTAATGTGTTTGAGTCGTTGATATTGCAAAGTTAGTAAAAATATTCTGAATCACATATCTACTTAGACATAATTTTTAGTAAAATGCAATCACTTGATAATAAACGTATTGACTGATGATGAAATCTACTTCTGTCTACTATGCATATACTTGCATGCAAATGTTAGAACCAAATGGAATAACTTTGCCGACGTTAAGTTTGAAACGGTGCGATTATCTGCTTGATGAGACAAAAATGATATTTCGTGTCACATATTTCACAACTTGCCTCACGACCCATCGGAGCTGCTTGGCAGCACTGTCTGGATTCGTTGCGGCCCGTCTTATGGCACGGGTGCCGTGAGTGAGGCGTAATGGTCTGAGTAACGGCATACTATAATAATAGTTTCCCCCAATCTTCTATATAACCATTTAACCTACCATGTGAATGAATGAGCACGTTGCCCCCACACCATCAATATGAGTGGGCGTTTGACGAAGGCTGAGAAGCCACAGATACGGGACGGGCACTATGGCTGCCGCATGGCGGCATAGATGTCTGACCGTATGGCTAAGACGACTTTATTCGGACGGGTGTCCTGCTAAGGATGGGCATCAGTCACGCAATAGACCTAAGAAGCGAAGTTTAATTGTGTAGATTGAAAAATTCAGATGCCAGCCGATTCTGGCGTTTCGGCACTGGCGCGATTGTTAAAGTGTAGTGATGGAGCATTTTGGTTTTTGGCTCCACCTATTTGGATTCTAACTTAAACCGAAGTTTAAAAGGCGGCACTGTGAAGTGTCGCCTTTTTGTGTGTCGGCGCATACCGTTTTGCGGCCCATATTGTGGCTGTTTGCGAAATGGCCCATTCCGCAGTGCAAAACGGCCCATTTCGCAGTGCGATTCGGCCCATTTCATCGTGCGAAACGGCCCATTTCGCAAAACCGTTTTGCCTGTATTGATGCGCTGCTGCGTATCGTGCTTGTAGTCAGATGATTATGCCTGTTGCCGCTTTTGGCGTGATAGGCTATTCTGGTGTGCTCTGGCCGTGATGCCCGTCAGTCCTTGGCGGCCTCCGACTCCTCCCATTGCTGCCATTGCTTCATGGCCTCCTGCCAGTCGGTCTGCTCGCCCGCCTTCACGGCCTCGGCCTGTCGGGCCGCCTCATCGCGGGCCTTGTCACGTGCGCGTTTGGCCTTCATGTCGGCTATGGTGGCATCGTCGAGAATCATTATGGCCCCGCGCTTTATGGCCTCGGTCAGCTCTACGTCGCCGAAAGCCTTGCCTTGCTCGTTGAAGTCGGATATGTTGAACTCGTAGTCCACCCGCAACTGGTGGCGGATGAGCTTCTGCTGTGCACGGTTGGAGGCGTTCTTCATGCGCAGGAGCTTGCCTATCTCCTTGATTTCAGATGCAGAGTATTTGTTTCTTCCCATTATTGTTCGTGATGTGTGTTGTGTTTGCTGCTGCAAAGTTACTCAAACTATTCCACATACAGGCCGTCTGGCCCCATACTTTTCGTCATGTGGCTTGGCGGCGGGGCTTGCGCCGAAAAGTCTGGCGATGCGAAAAATCATATCGTAAAGTTCGTTTTTCTCATTCAAAATTAGTAAGTTTGCACGTATGAACAACAAGTGGCACATATATTTGCTGTCATCGTGCGTCGTGGTGCTGTGCCTGATGATAGGTCTCGGCATACGCGGCACTATGAGTTTCGGCGAGCAGCGTGAGCAGCGTGAGCAGGTGGTGAAGCGCCGCCTCGTGGCCATACGCGCCGCAGAGGCTGCCTACCGCACGCGGCATGGGGTCTACACCGCCGACTTCGGCAAGCTCATACATGAGGGACTGCTGGCAGACAGCACGGCCGAGGTGCCGTTCTCTGGCGGCAAGAGGTTCAGCCTCAGCGTCTCCTCCGATGTGTCGCGGTCGGGCAAGGCTGTGCCGCTCATGGAGTGCTCCGCCACCTATGCCGACTATCTCAGCGGCCTCGACGCCGATGCCGTGGCCCAGCTCACCGCCGATGCCGAGGCGGCAGGACGCTTCCCCGGCCTGAAGGTCGGCGGCCTGTCGGCTGCCAACGACGGTGCCGGCAACTGGGAGTAGGCGCATGGCGGCAGCATGCCGCCGCGCGTCATTATGAAACAACAAACAGACAACAATGAGACTCGTAATAAGAATAAGCAACAACTCGCTGTCGTTTGCCACGGCAGCGGCCGACGGCACCGTCAGCTTTGAGCCTTACCCCGTGCGTGGCGGCATGTCCATGGCGGCCAACCTGCGTCAGGCTTTCGGCGAGAGCCACCTCATGGCCGACACGTACCACAGCACGCACGTGCTGCTCGACAGCCCCGTGCTGCTCATCCCTGCCGAGGAGTTCGTGCCAGACAGTGCCCCACAGCTGTATGCCTACGCCTACGCCACGGGCCGTGCCGAGGCGGTGGAGTGCTGCCCCGTAGACGGACTCAGTGCCGTGGCGGCGTTCGCCGTCAACCGCGACCTGCGGCTGGTGCTCGACGACAACTTCCGCGATGTGGCCATAGTGCCTGTCATGCATACGGTGTGGCACCACATCCTTGGCCACAGCATCACGGGGCGGCGCAAGATGTACGTGTATATCCACGACAAGCGCATGGACGTGTTTGCCATAAGGCACGGACGCTTCGCCTTCGCCAACGCCTATGACGCGTCGCGGCAGACCGATGCCGTGTACTACCTGCTCAGCGCGTGGAAGCAGATGGGCTACAAGCCGGCCGATGATGAGCTGGTGGTGCTGCCGGGTGGTGCCGATGCCGACGGCTTCGCGGCTGCCGTGGGCGGCTATATCACCAACGTGGCACGGCTCGGCACCGATGCCGTCACAGCCACAACGCTTGACGGCGGCACCGCGCAGATGCCCTTTGACATGCAGCTCTACTTCGCCGCGCAGAGACCATGACACGGCACTGACGCGCCCTCGTCACCGCCGTGCCGCCACACACTGTCAGCAATATCCCATCGGCCGCGCACGCCACGGGCGTAAGCACCGCCTACGTAACTACACATTATATTATATATATGAGAATCATCACAGGACAATATAAGGGACGGCACTTCGATGTGCCGCGCTCGTTCAAGGCGAGACCCACCACCGACTTCGCTAAGGAAAACATATTCAACGTAATGAACGGCTACATAGACCTCGACGGCGCCACCGCCCTCGACCTCTTCGCCGGTACGGGCAGCATATCGCTGGAGCTGCTCTCGCGTGGCTGCTCGCAGGTGGTGAGCGTGGAGGCCGACCGCGACCATGCCGCCTTCATACGCCAGTGCATGGCCAAGCTCGGTGTGACCAACCACGTGCTCATACGCGGCGACGTGTTCAGGTTCGTGAAGTCGTGCCACAGGCAGTTCGACTTCATCTTCGCCGACCCGCCGTATGCCTTGCCCGACCTGCCCAAGGTGCCGTCGCTCGTGTTCGAGTGCGGTCTGCTCGCCGATGACGGCGTGCTGGTGTTTGAGCACGGCAAGGCCAACGACTTCAGCCAAGACCCGCACTTCGTGGAGCACAGGGCCTACGGCAGTGTGAACTTCAGTATATTCAGACATACCAATCAACAATAATCTTACTTATATGAAAGCACTACACTTACTGGCTGCCGCTGCCATGATGGCATGCGGAGCCGCCACCGCACAGGCACAGACACTGCTGCCTGCGCCACAGGAGATGACCATGGGCAAGGGCTACTTCAGTCTCACCAAGCCCTATGACGTGAAACGAGAGACCACGGTGCAGACCGACAACGTGTTCCTCACGCCCTTCCTCTCAAAGGCCGTGGCTGGCGCAAAGCGCGTGGTGATACTACGCAGCGGGCGCACCGCCAACCGCGAGGCTTACTCCCTGCACATCAGGCCCGACACCATCGTGGTGGTGGCCGACAACAAGTTGGGATTCCTGCGTGCCGGACAGACGCTCCAGCAGTGGCAGCGCGACTCACGGTTGCGCTCGTGCGACATAGCCGATGAGCCGCAGTATCAGTGGCGCGGCTATATGATGGACTTCTCGCGCCACTTCTTCGATGCCGACTTCGTGAAGAGACAGATAGACATACTCGCCTCGTACAAGATAAACGTGCTGCACATGCACCTCGTAGACGGCGTGGGGTGGCGCCTTGTCATAGACCGCTATCCGCGTCTCACCTCGTATGGAGCGTGGCGCAAAAGACAGCCCGACGGCAAGTGGTGGCAGGCTCCCGTGGAGTTCTTGAAGGAGGGTACGCCCGGCGCATACGGCGGCTACTTCACCAAGCAGCAGCTTCGCAACATAGTGAGGTATGCCGAGGAGCGCGGCATAACGTGCGTGCCTGAGATAGAGATGCCTGGGCACAACGATGAGGTGACGGCCTGTTACCCCGAGCTCGCATGCCGTCAGCCTGAGGGAGAGGCCACGCGCAAGCTGCCCACAAGCACGGAGCTGTGCCCCGGCAATGAGGGAGTGTACAGCTTCTTGGAGAATGTCCTCGACGAGGTGTTCGACATATTCCCCTCTAAATACATACACGTAGGCGGCGATGAGGCCGGTAAGGGCGCATGGCACACGTGTCCCGTATGCCAGCGTAAGGCCAAGGAGCTCGGCCTCAGCAATACCGATGACCTTCAGGCGTATCTCATATCGCGCATGAGCCGCTTCATAGCGTCACGCGGACACAAGCTCATAGGTTGGGACGAGATAATAAGCGACTCGCTCAACACCGATGAGGCCGTGATGGTATGGCGCGACATCAACCACTCTCGCAAGGCTATCAGCCGTGGCTGCGACGTGGTGCTCACGCCTACGAGCAACTGTTATCTCGACTATCACCAAGACGACCCGTCTAACCTGCCCCATGCCGTGGGCCCGTACCTGCCGCTTGAGCAGGTGTACGCCCTCTGCCCAGAGAGCGTGCTCACGCCCGATGAGATGCAGCATGTGCTCGGCGTACAGGGCAACATGTGGACGGAGTGGATAGCTACGCCCGAGTATGCGGAGTTTATGACATACCCGCGCATCCTCGCCATAGCCGAGCTTGGGTGGACTGGCACCGCCAAGAAGGACTACAAGGACTTCCGCAAGCGTGCCATAGTGCAGGTAGACAAGCTCAAGGCGGCAGGGCACAACCCCTTCGACCTGCGCCATGAGGTGGGTGAGCCGCGCAAGAAGAAGTGACTCTGTGTATAATATCATAAAGTGACAGTAAGCGAGTTTATAGCACGTGTGGCCGCTGGTATGGGCTTTCAGCCTACCGACGGGCAGGTGGAGGTGCTGCGGGTGTTCGGGGCTTTCATAGCCTCGCGCGACCCACGCAGCGTGATGCTTCTCAGCGGTTCGGCCGGAACGGGCAAGACCACGCTCACGGCGGCACTCGTAAGGACGCTCGCCGCCGTGGGGCAGAAGGTGGTGCTCATGGCCCCCACGGGCCGCGCCGCCAAGGTGCTGGCCGTCAACGCCGGCATGCCTGCGCTCACCATACACCGCAAGATATACCGTCAGAGGGTGTTTGAGGGCGACTTCAACCTCAATGACAACCTCCATGCCGACACGCTGTTCGTAGTGGACGAGGCTTCGATGATAGCCAACGACGGCTTCACGCAGTCGGTGTTCGGCAGCGGACGGCTGCTTGACGACCTCGTGCAGTATGTGTACGGCGGACGCAACTGCCGCATGATGCTCATCGGCGACACCGCGCAGCTTCCCCCTGTGGGCGAGGAGGAGTCGCCGGCACTGAGCCCTTACCACATGGCCACGTACGACATGCAGGTGTTCGTGGCATCGCTCACGGAGGTGCTCAGGCAGAGCCGCCAGTCGGGCATACTGTACAATGCCGACATCATACGCTCCATGATAACGCATGACGAGCTCACGCAGTTGCCGCGCATCACCTTCGCACGCTTCGCCGACATACGCATCGTGCCGGGCGACGAGCTCATAGAGCAGCTCGCCACGAGCTACTCTGAGGTGGGGCAGGACGAGACCATGGTGGTGACGCGCAGCAACAAGCGGGCGGCCATATACAACCAGGGCATACGCAACACCGTGCTCGGATGCGAGGAGATGCTCACCACCGGCGACATGCTCATGATAGTGAAGAACAACTACTTCTGGACTGAGCAGCAGGAGAAGGCTCCCATCTCGTTCATCGCCAATGGCGACAGGGCTGTGGTGCGCCGCGTGCGCCGCGTGCATGAGCTGTACGGCCTGCATTTCGCCGACCTCACGCTGTCGTTTCCCGACTATGACGACTACGAACTCACCGCCACCGCCGTAACGGACAGCCTCATGGCCGAGGCTCCTGCCCTCACGCAGGAGCAGAGTCAGGCTCTGTACGACGGGGTGATGGCCGACTATGCCGACATACGCCATAAGCGCGACCGCATAGACAAGGTGCGCCACGACGCGCACTTCAATGCCGTGCAGATAAAGTATGCCTATGCCGTGACGTGCCACAAGGCCCAGGGCGGGCAGTGGGCGCACGTGTATGTGGACCAGGGGTACATGACCGACGACATGGTGACGCCCGACTACATACACTGGCTGTACACGGCTTTCACGCGGGCCACGGACAAACTGTACCTCGTAAACTGGCCACGGCAGCAGGTGGCTGACTCTGACGGGGTACCGAGTGAGTGAAACGGAATATACAAAACAATAAATATAAAGGAATGAAAAGGATTATAAGTGTTTTAGCTCTCGCAGCGGCCATGCTCACGCTGCCGCTCTGTGTGTCTGTGGCTCAGGATGCCGTGACGGGCGCCACGGCTCTCGACGATGACGCGAAGTATGCCAAGGACCTCATCAAGCCGGGCAAGGTGATGCCCGACTTCACGCTTAATACGCTCGATGGCAAGGCCGTCAAGCTCAGCAGCTACCGTGGGCACTACGTCGTTCTGGACTTCTGGGCCTCGTGGTGTCCTGACTGCCGTCGCGACATTCCCAACGTCAAGCGCATGTACAAGGCTTTTGCCGACAAGGGCGTGGTGTTTATCGGCGTGTCGTTCGATGACAACAAGGAGGCATTGAGCAAGGCCGTGAAAGACCTCGGCATAGAGTACACACAGGTGAGCGAGCTGAAGAAGTGGAAGTCTACGGACACATCGAAGAAGTATAAGGTAAACTGGATACCTACAATGTATCTCGTAGGCCCCGACGGCAAGGTGGTAGTGTCTACCGTCATGTCTGAGAAGGTGGAGAAAGAGCTTACCAAGGTGTTCCCGGCTTGCGCTGAGTGACGGCGTGGCGTGTGTGCTGATGAAAGGTGCAATAGACTGTAAACGAGTGTAGTGAGCTATGTTGCCGACGCTGGTACAACTTGATACGTGGTTCGCGGAGTACAACCGCCTGTATTTCTCAGGCAAGTTGCCGCGGCCAAAAATGGCCCTGTCGAGGTCGCGCACGCGCCTTGGCTACATGCAGTGCGTGAGGCGTTCGGTGATAACTGGGCCCCGACTGTCGGGCTTCTCCATATATGTGAGCGTGTATTACGACTGTGAGGAGCGCGTGTATCAGACCGTGCTGCTGCATGAGATGATACATTATTATATAGCTTACTTCGGACTTCGCGACACATCGGCGCACGGGCCGCTCTTCCGCAGTATGATGACGGCCATCAACAAGCATGGCTGGCACATCTCCGTAAGCCAGTGTACGCGTGGCTGGAAGGTGCGCGAGCAGTTGCGGTCGAGGCGTACACGTCTGATACTTGTCATAAAGACAGCGTCGCGTGGCACGTTTGTATCGGTGGTGAGCCCGTCGTATGCCCTCAGCATACGACGCAGGATAAGTGTCATCGGCCGCGATGTGCTGTCTGCGGAGTGGTACACCTCAAGCGATGAGGAGTTCGAGTCGTACTCGGAGGTGAGGTCGCTGCGCGGCAGGAGAGTGTCGGCAGAGGAGCTTGAGCGGCTCATGCCGCTTCTCATGCCGCTTGATATTGATGCCATTGGCGGCGGTTCCAGCGCGGTCGCCAAGTGATTCTTAATACTGTTGGCGGCGGTTCCAGCGTGGCCGCCAAGTGATTTTTGATACTGTTGGCGGCGGTTCCAGTGCGGTCGCCAAGTGATTCTTGAAACTGTTGGCGGCAGTTTCTGCGTGGCCGCCAAGTGATGTAGTGAAACCCAAACAAAACCTGACTATATGAGATATTGTCCTAATTGTGGCTGCGAGATGCCCGATGGCACACGTTTCTGCAGCAATTGTGGATGGCATGACGGTTCGGCTGACAAGTCGCAGTCGGCAGGATATGCCGAGTCTATAATCAATCACATCAACGACTATGTGGGCAACGACCGTCCTGCGCAGCTCAACTGGAGGGTGCTCTTCACCGATGTGTTCAAGCATCACACCACGGCTGAGGCTGAGGATATATTCATCTGTGGCACAAGGCGCACCACTCCGCAGCTCTGGGCGGTGTCTAAGGACTGGCCGCACCCGTGGCTTTACAGCCGTGTGTTCCTGATGTTTGCCATAGCTTTCGCCATGTTGTGGACGTGCTGCAATGTGTTCGGCAACCCCAACGCGCTGCCTGGAATGATAGTGGTGGGCGCGTTCACGGTGCCGTTGTCGCTCGTCATACTGTTTCTTGAGGTCAACGCGTGGCGCGATGTGAGTCTCTACAAGGTGGTGCAGATGTTCCTCGTGGGCGGATGTGCGTCGCTTGTGGCCACGCTTCTCATATATTCTTTGTTCGGAAACTTCGGCATGGGCTACTTCGGAGCACTGCTTACGGGCATCATAGAGGAAGTGGGCAAGGTGGTCATAGTGCTGTGGTTCCTGCGGCGTATGGACCACTTGTCCATACTGAAGGGCCTCCTCGTCGGTGCGAGCGTGGGCGCGGGATTCGCTGCCTTTGAGTCGGCTGGCTACGCCATGCAGCCGCTTATCGCCTTCTTGCAGCAGTCTGGCTACATGGCTGCGTATGGACAGGTGAGCGATGCGTCGTCTATGATGGATGCAATCAACAGCAACATCATGCTGAGGGGAGTGCTTGCGCCTGGCGGACACGTCACATGGGCAGCGGTGTCGGGAGCCGCCCTCGTCATAGCGGGCAAGGCACGGCAGGTCATGGATGCCTCGTTGCTCACGGACTCACGGTTTCTGCGTCTTTTCGCCATACCTGTGGTGCTGCATGCTTTGTGGGATTGTCCGCTGGCAGCGATAGGCATTGAGCTGATGCTTGTGCCGCTGCTGCTCACGGTGACGATATGGATAGTGGTGCTGATACTCATCAATATGGGGCTTGCTGAGGTGGAACGCATCTGCGGCGATGCCCATATCGCCTATGCGGAGTAGTGATACGGATTGTATGGATTAGTGCTGTTGTCTATGCAGGGCATTGATATAGTTTACGCAAAATAGGAATATTGCTTATGCTGAGACCTTATATGAATGAATGTGCGGAGCATGACGGCCGCGTGGCGGTGATAGGTATCAGCCGCCATAGACTTCTCACCGATGGCGAGGGTGTGACATCTCTTGTAGGGTTGTCGGGCTGTCCGTTGCGTTGCCGCTACTGTCTCAACAGTCAGTGCTGGTTCTATGATGACGCGTGGAGACGGTACTCGCCACGTGAACTATATGACTTGCTGCGGTGTGACGACCTGTATTTCCGCGCTACTGGAGGTGGAGTGACGTTCGGTGGGGGCGAGCCTCTGCTGCATGTCGGCTTCATAAGTCGTTTCAGGGAGGTGTGCGGCGATGCGTGGCGCATATCTGTTGAGACATCGCTCAACGTGAGTAGTGATGATGTCGTGCGGATAATGTCCGTAGCAGACGACCTCATAGTGGACGTGAAGGACATGAATGCTGACATTTACAGTGACTACACGCAGGTTGATAACGCACGTGTCATTGAGAATCTGAGGCTGCTTGCCGACAGCGGATGGGCCGACCGCATCATCGTGCGCACCCCTCTCATACCGTCGTACAATACGGCCAGTGACGTGGATGAGTCGGTACGACAACTTCAGTCAATGGGCTTCAAGCGAATAGACCGCTTTAAGTACCTTCCGCGTATAGCTTGGTTTGCTGAGCGTACGAGGCGGTCGGATGCCGATAGTGGTACGAGGACTGATAAGCATTCGGCTTCATCAACTGGCTGTTCAGCCTCGTCAGTAGACAATTCGGCATTGTTAGTAGACCGTTCGGTCTCGTCAGTAGGTCATTTGGCCTCTTCAGTAGACAATAATATGGCTGATGTTGCGCCACAAGTCAAGCCCGACTATGGCAAGGCGGTGTGCGAAGTGCTGCGGCGTATTCGCCAGATGGTGGCCTCGGCCAACGATATTGACTTCTTATCGCATCCATGCAGTCATGTCACATGTGCTTCGGGTACATGTCCTGTGTGCGAGAGCGAGGCGCGGTTTATATCGAAATGTCTCGCGAGGAAAGAGCGACAGGGCGG